>NZ_FRAJ01000005.1 GCF_900142285.1 Caminicella sporogenes DSM 14501
TATTGTTACTTTCCTTGCAAATTTAGTTAAGTATATTGCTTCTTCTACTGCTGAGTCCCCTCCTCCTATTACAAATACTTCTAAGTCTGTGAAAAAGTCTGCATCACATGTTGCACAGTATGATACTCCTTTTCCTGTCAATTCTGCTTCCCCGGGTACTCCCAGCTTTCTTGGTGTTGCTCCTGTTGCTATAATTACTGCTTTTGCTTTGTATTCTTCTTTTTCTCCTTTAACTTTCTTTATCTTTTCACTAAAATCTACTTCCACTACATTGTCTTTCTTTCTCTGTGCTCCAAATTCTTCTGCCTGCTTTACCATTCTTGCTATAAGACTTGGTCCTGTCGCATTTTCTATTGAACCTGGATAATTTGCTACTTCATTTGTTGTTACTATTTGTCCTCCTGCTTTATTTTTTTCTAATATCAATGTTTTCATCTTCGCCCTTGCTGCATACAATCCTGCTGCTAAACCTGCAGGTCCCGAACCTATAATTACTACATCGTAAATTTCACTCATCTTAATTCCTCCTCATATAATTAATAAAATTGGTCTATACTATCTATACCACTTCTAATTAAACAATAATCAATAAATCTGCAATCATCTAAAACTCTTTCAGAATATTTAGGAAGCTTTTTTTGATTGATAAATTTTTCTGCAGCAATTATACTTTCCTCTATAATCGCTAAAGAATCAAAATCCATATTACCTTTGTCAAAACTTATTACGACAGATTTAAAAGGAGTTTCATTTGGCTTAACACTACCTGATAATGGATGAGTTAATAATTTATGTCCTTCATGAATTTTATCACGTACGCATTTTAATACATCTAAGTAACTAAAATCTTCATTAAAGATTATATCCACATTTTTATGAAATTTTTCACAAACTAATCTATTGTTTGTAACAATTATTTTTTTCAAGTAGTCCACCTCAAAATATGTATTTGTTTTGTAAACGTTTTCAAATATCGAACAAGAAACAATTTTAAGTTTTAAAAACAAACATATAAATTGCTTGAAATAAAAATTATACAAAAAAATGGAGCAATAGCTAACCTAAGTTGCCATATGCTCCTCTGTTTTTTACCTGAGAGATTCTTTCAATTTATAATAAATATAAATTGAAATTGCCCCTTCGGTGCTTTAAAGCTTTCCAGAGCTCTGTCTAGATACGGTCCTTTTGCCTGAGATCTTTATTGTTACTGGCATAGTAACAACTTATACCTTCGGCGGTCTTTCGACTCTCTCCCGTATCCTTCATCCAGCGACAATTATTCAATTTTTAAATACTTCTATTTTCAAAATTAAATTCCCCTATAGTAATTATATATGACTAATCAAATCATTACAATACTATTTTTAAATTTTTCCTAAATTTAATAATTTATAACTTGATATTGCAAGTTGCAAGTCTTGTCAATCCTTTCTAACTCTCAGTAACAAGTAAGTTCTCAGCTCTCAGTAAGGTAATAGATTACAGAAAAAAATTTCTCTAAAATCTTTTTTCAATTCTCAATTTTCAATTCTCAATTTTCAATTCTCAATTTCACTTTAACTCTTAACTAACCTAAAGTATCATTTCACTTCAATAATTTCATACTCTTTGCTTCCCAAACCTATTTTTTCTGCATAATCAAATATATAACTAGGATTTACATTTTTGTGTATATGTTTAAACTTATCTTCTCCGGGATTAATATTTACATTAATCTCCGTATTAGGTAGAGGTGCTTCATTATTTATTAAATCATAACATGCTTTATCAAGAGCAACTGGGTCCAAAGATGCTAAAACACCTATATCTCTTACAATTGGTGCATCACTCCATGGTACACAATCGCAAAGAGGTGTAACATTCATAACAAAATTTATATAGCCCACTTTCTCTTTCTTATTTTTAACTGCTCCATAGGCATATTCTGCCATCTTTTCTAAAAACACATCGTTATTTGTTGCCCATTGGACTTTTATAGCTCGTAATCTACATGCTGTAGTACACTCTCCACATCCAATACATTTATCGTGATCTATTTTAGCTTTACCGTCTATTATTTCTATACATTTTTTAGGACACCAATTGACACAAATCCCACAGCCTACACATTTCTTTTTTATTACATCAGGTTTTGCATCTGAATGCTGCATTTGTTTTCCTGAAGCCGTAGCACACCCCATAGCCAAATTTTTAATAGCACCTCCAAACCCTGCCAGAGCATGTCCTTTACAATGCGAAAGCACTATCATAGAATTTGAATTAAAAATTTCACCTGCTATTTTGACTTTATCAAAATTTTTTAAATTCACCTCAACTTCAATAGAATTTTTACTAAACAAACCGTCAGCTATAATAATTGGAGCACCAACTACCGAATATGCAAATCCATTTTCTATTGCTGTTATTAAATGATCTACACTATTTGTTCTGCTTCCAGTATAAAGTGTATTTGTATCTGTCAAAAAAGGTTTTGCTTCATATTCTTTGATTTTATCTACTATTTGTCTTACAAAAACCGGATGTATATATCCATGATTGCCCTTCTCTCCAAAATGAAGCTTTACTGCAGTTTGTTCTCCTTTTTCCAATATTTTATTTAATTTAGCACTATCAAAAAGCCGTTTAAGTTTATTTGATAAATTGTTCTTTTTAGAATTTGACCTTAAATTAATAAAATAAACTTTACTACCCAATTTTTTCCCTCCATTCTTCATTATTAAAGGTATTTTATTCAGCTATAAAAAATATTGCTAATGTTCCTGGTCCTGTATGACTTCCAATAGTACATCCAATATCAGTTACTACTATCTCACTAGGTCTTAATTCTTTTTCAATCATTTCTTTTAATCTTTTTACACCTTCTATATTTGCAGAATGTCCAAGTCCTATTTTACTACCTGTTTTAAGTCCCCTTTTTATACATATATCTATTAAAGATTTGTACAACTTTTTAGTTCCTCTCACTTTATCTATCGGTTCAACTACACCGTCAATAATAGCAAGTATCGGTTTTACATTCAATAAAGTTCCAAGAACCATTTTTGCAGTACTTAATCTGCCATTTCTGTGTAAATATTCAAGTGTATCTACTGAAAATATTTGCTGTGCTCCTTTTATCATTTCTTTTATTTTTTCAATTATTTCTTCAAAAGATTTCTTTTGTTTAGCCATTTTAGCTGCTTCTAATACAATCATACCTAGTCCATAAGACAAACAGCGAGAATCAAAAACATATATATTATTCGTTCCAATGTCTTTCTTAGCCAATAACGCAGATTGATATGTACCACTAACTTTACTTGAACCATTAATAATTATTATTCTTTCATATCCTGAATTCAATGCTTCTTTAATGGCTTTTTTAAATTCATTAGGCGATACTTGAGATGTACTCGGAATTTCATGACTTTCCTTTAACATTTCATAAAATTCTTGAGGTTTAATATCTATACCATCTTTAAATTCCTTTGTTCCAAATCTTACAGTAAGCGGTATAATTGAAATATCATATTCATGGGCCAATTCTCTAGGAATATCTGATAAACTATCTGTAATTATTTTTATTTTCATTCTTTAAAACCAACTCCTCTAAATTATTTTACAAATGCAACAGCTATACAGCCCGGTCCAGCATGAGTACCCACAACAGCTCCCACTTTAGACACTATAATTTCTCCTACATCAAAATTATCAATTATAGCTTTTTTTAACTCTAACATATATTCTAAATCATTTGAATGATATATTCCTATAGTTTTATCTTTAAGATTAATTTTGTTATCTTTTAACCATTTAATAATCCATTTTATTGCCTTTTTCTTTCCTCTAACTTTGTCTTCATAAATCAATAACCCATCTTTCATAGTCAATATTGGTTTAATATTTAAAATTTTTCCTACAACAGCTTGAGTCGCAGATAATCTCCCACCCATTTTTAAATAATCTAAATTATCCACTATAAACTTATGTACCATATTATCTCTCATATATACTACTTTATCGGCAATTTCTTTTCTTGAAAAACCCTTTTGCACCATTCTTGCTGCTTCAATTGCCATAAGTCCCTGTCCAAATGTTACAGCTTTTGAATCAATTATAGTAATTTTATCAGTTTCTAATGAATTTTTTGCTGCAACTGCGCTGTTATATGTACCACTCAATTTAGAAGACATCAATATAACTACTGCTTCATCTCCAGATTTTATTACGTCTTCAAATATTTTAAAAAACTCTCCATAAGTAATTTGAGAAGTAGTCGGCAATTTCTTCACTTTTTCAATCATATCAAATAATTTTTCAGCAGTTATTTCAATACCGTCTCTATAAGAACTTCCTTCAAAATTTACAATCAAGGGAATAATAGTTATATTTAATTCATCAGCAATTTTCTTAGGTATATCTGAAACACTATCCGTTATTATCCTGATTGCCATACTTCTACTTTCACCTCACTAAGTCTAAAATTATATAAATTTGCAATTATAAAAAGTAAATATACTAATTTATCATTCAATATAAATATAAATTAATGGTTAACAAAAAAATAAATATGTTAAGTTTCTAAACATACACTTATATAAAAATATAATACAATTTTTAAATTCTAATTACAAGATAAACAAAAGACTCCCACTCATAAGCAGGAGTCTTATAATTATCTATTAGCATCTATAACAGCTAAAGCAATATTAGATGCATGATCTGCTATTCTCTCAAGATTACTTATTATATCTAGGAAAATAACTCCAGATGTAGGTATACATTGCTGTTTACTCAATCTAGATATATGATTAGCTCTTAAATTCTTTTCCATTAAATCTATTTCGCCTTCTCTTTCGACTACTCTTTGAGCTATTTTAGTATCTCCAGTCTTAAGTGCTGTTAAAGCTTCTTTATAAGATTTAACAACTCTTTCATGCATTCTAGTTAATTCAGATATAGCTTCATCAGAAAATTTTAATTTATTTTCTACTCTATATACTGCTAGTTCAGCTAAATTATCAGCATGGTCTCCAACTCTTTCTATATCATTTATAGTATTAAATAAACCATCAATAATTTCTCTTTGTTTACTAGATATTTCTGTGTTAGATATTTTCAAAAGATAATTTGCTATTTCTCTCTCCATCTCATTTATTATCTTTTCAAATTTAAATGTTTCTGCAGCAATTTTTTCATCTGCTTTGAAAAAAGCTTCCATTGCTTTTCCATATGATTCTAATGTTACATTACCCATATGAAGTACTTCTTTCATAACTTGAACCATAGCTACAGAAGGTGTTTCCAAAATTCTCTCATCAAGATATTTTATACCTTGAATTTCTTTTTCTTCATTTGGATCATAAGGAATTATTTTTTTAACTATATAAACAAGTATTGAAGCAAATGGCAATAATATTAAAGTATTTGCAATATTGAATAATGTATGTGCATTTGCCAACTGTCTAGCAGGATCATCAGACATTGATGTAACAATCTTTATAGTCGGATTTGCAAGGAAAATTATAAACAATACAGTACCTATGACATTAAATAACATGTGTACTAATGCAGCTCTTTTAGCAGTTTTATTTGCACCTATACTAGAAATCATTGCTGTTACACAAGTACCTATATTTGTTCCCAATACAACTGGAAAAGCTGATTCTATAGGCAAAAGCCCTTGACTTGCCAAAGCAATAAGCAATCCAGTAGTAGCACTACTACTCTGAATTATTGCTGTAACTGCGAAACCAGAAAGTATCGCAAGTGCCTTATCAGATATGTTATTTCCACCAAAACTTAAAAGCAAGTTAGTAAAACCTTCATACTGCCTTAAAGGATTAACGGCATCTTTCATAAAATGCATACCAATAAATAATATACCAAAACCAATTAAAATTTCAGCAACATTTTTAACTTTTCTATTTGATGAAAAAAGCCATATTCCTACTCCTATACCTACAGATACAGGTGCAATTTCCGTAAAGTTTATTGAAGCTAATTGTGCCGTAATAGTAGTACCTATATTTGCTCCCATGATTATTCCTACTGCCTGTGTTAAAGACATAATACCTGCATTTACAAATCCTACTACCATTACCGTTGTAGCACTACTGCTCTGTACTATCATTGTAACTACAGCACCAACTAATACTCCCATTATTCTATTACTGGTTAAAACTTCTATGATTTTTTTCATCTTATCTCCTGCTGACTTTTCTAGTCCAGCAGCCATTACGTTCATTCCATAGAGAAATAAACCTAATCCTCCTATTAGTCCAAAAAAGATTTCCATCAATAATCCTCCTCTAAATTAACATAGAATTAACATACAATTAACATAATACTATATTTCGACAAAAGTTTTGTTAAGTTTATGTTAAATGTTAAATATAAGTTAAGTTTGTGTTAATTCTATGTTAATTTATACCATTTAAAACATATTTGGAAATGAATGTTGTCTTAATACTTCATATAAAACAATAGCTACTGAGTTTGATAAATTTAAAGACCTTGCTCTAGCATCTTTTATCATAGGGATTTTTATACATCTATCCTTATATTTTTTATGAATTTCATCAGGGAGTCCTGCAGTTTCCTTCCCAAAAACTAAAAAGCAGTTTTCTTCGTATTTTACATCTGTATATATTTTTGCCCCTTTTGTAGTTGCAAAATAAAATTTTCCATCTGGATATTTCTCAAAAAATTCTCCTAGATTTTCATAAATATGAATATCTAAAAAACGCCAATAATCCAATCCAGCTCTTTTTAAATATTTATCTTCTAAAGAAAATCCTAAAGGTTTAATCAAATGCAGACTGCTGCCAGTAATAGCACATGTTCTAGCTATATTGCCTGTATTTTGAGGTATATCAGGCTGATATAGTACTATATTAAAAGCCATACTGCATCTACTCCTTTACTACTATGTTTATTTCGACTCTATCATTGTCAGCCTCTAGTGGAACACATATATTCTGCATATGATCTGTAGATATTGACATACTCTGCCCCATCATCAAACTTGGAGGAGTTATGTCTATCTTGATTCCTTGATTGTATAAAAGAGTCGCAGAATTTCCCATTATCATATTTCCAAGTTCAGATAAAGCACTTCTAGCTATTTCATCTAATTCTGCAACAGGCATACCACCCATCATACCCGAAACTATTTTTAAAGCCGTAGATTTGTCTATGTCTATAATAGCTTGTCCCTTTAAATCTCCTGTTATACCAATTAGTATAAGCACACTTTTAGCATTAAAAGGACTTTTTTTCAAAAATGGTTTACCTACTTTAAATTCAATATTTGTCATTTGAGTTATTACTTCCTTACTAGCTTTTATAAATGGATTAACATGTTCAGCCTTCATTATATTCCTCCTATTTCGATTTTAGTATTTATAATTTCTATATATAATATTTCTACCAACAAAAATAAATTTAAAACAACAAAATAATTATTATTTTAAAAAATTTTTGTTCAGATTTAATATATTTTACCACTTTGTAATCATGTCTAAAATCCAAGGTCTGTGAATTTTTACTGCCTTTTTAGGACATAATTCCTGACAACAAAAACATCTTATGCATTTATCTAAATTTACTTCTGGCTTTCCATTTATCATTTTTATTGCCTTTGGAGGACAGCTTTTTTCACAATCCCTACAGCCTATACAAATATCATGATGAAAAACAGGCTTTGGTTTTAATATGTTATTTAAATATCTTTCTAAAAACTTAGGAATCTTGCCTTTCAAAAAACTTATGCTTCTAATTTTTGGAACCTTAAAATCTTCTATTTTAAAATCTTCTATTTTTCCTCCAATTAATAATATATCTTCTAAATTCCCTTTAACAATTCCTCTCTCAATACACCTCATAATAGTTGGAACATTAGAAGGTTTTATATTTATTATTGAAGTTGCTACAACATCTAGATGATATGGACTTGTCGAAGCTATAACTGCACCTACTTTTCTAGGTTTTCCTGCTGATGGTCCTTCTCCTTCCATGCCTACAATTCCATCCATAAATGAAAGAATGGGATTTCCACACAAACAAATATCTACCAATGCATCTGAAAACTCCTCTATCTTTGGCATTTTAAAATGATATTCAGCCTTTAAAAGCCCCGGTATAATGCCAAACATATTTTTAACTGCTCCTGTAAACATAACCATTCCATGTGTTTTAAGTTTCGATACGGAAATTACCTTATCTACTTTTTTTAAAACCTCAATAACAGTCATTTTTTTTAATAATTTGCCATGTTCATTAATAACTTCAACTGAATTTGTATTATAGTTAAGAACTGCTCCTGTTATCTGTGCAACTTCTTCCATTCCAGTTGCTTTATAAATTCCTCTAAGTATTTTTTCATTAAAAGGTCCACCAGGACTATCTCCTATTATTATTTCTGCTCCATTTTCAATCAATACATCTGCCAATGCCCTTACAAAAATTGGATGAGTCGTAGTAGCTTCTTCTGGCTTTTTCTTCATAAGTAAATTCAACTTCAAAAGCACTTTTTCGCCTTTTTTTATATATCTGTCTATTCCTCCTAAATTCATAAAACTCTGTTTTATAGATTCCTTCACATCTTCATATATATACTCATCACATCTAATTAAAGACACTTTTTCCATATCAAAACCTCTGCTTTCATAAATGTTTTCACTTTTATAAATTACTTATTTAAGCTAAAAGAAGAACTAATATACCTAAAAGTATCCTATAATATGCAAAAGGAGATAATTTCCTGCGTTTAATATAATTCATAAAGAATGCAATAACTAAATATGCCACAATAAAAGATACAAATGTACCTACTCCTAAAACAAGCCATTCATATGGTGAAAAATTAAATCCCATTTTGAATATTTTTAAAACTGCTGCACCTATTAAAGTAGGAATTGCCAAAAAGAAAGAAAATTCTGCTGCAACTTTTCTAGAAAATCCTAAAAACAATCCTCCAATAATCGTTGATGCCGACCTTGACATTCCAGGCCATAATGCCATGCACTGAGCTACTCCTACTAAAAAAGCCTGTCTGTATGTAATATTTCTTTCTGATGTAATCTTTTCTCTTTTTAATCTGCTTTCAGAATATAAAAGTAGTAGTGCACCTAAAATCAATGCTATTGATACAGTAGTAGTATTAAAAAAATGTTCATCTATATAATCTTCAAATAAAAGTCCCAAAATAACAGCTGGTACAGTTCCAACTGCCACTTTCGACCAAAGACTAAAATACTCTTTCATGCTCTTTCTATCATCAAACTTTGGAAAAACTTTATCCTTAAAATATATTAAAACTGAAAAAATTGCCCCAACTTGAATCACAACTGCAAAAGCATTTGCAAAAGAACCCGTAAACTCTAGATACTTATTTGCTATAATAAGATGTCCTGTAGATGATATAGGTAAAAATTCCGTTAATCCTTCTATTATTCCTAGTATAATTGCTTTGATTATCAACTTTCCTACCTCCATTTACTTTTTTCAAATTTGCTATAACTTATAGTTATTTCGCCAAAACTTCAAATATTCCTTCAAAAATTTAAAATGCTAATTAAAAGCTCACCATAAAGTGAGCTTTTTTATAGAGCAATATTTTTAAAAGCATTGTAACTAGCTTTTATAGTTTTTTCTATATCCTCCATAGTATGTTCAGCAGAAATAAATATAGCTTCAAATTGAGAAGGAGATAAATATATACCTTGTTTTAACATTTCTTCAAAATACTTTGCAAACATCTCAGTATCACTTGTAACTGCAGTTTCATAATCATATACATCTTTGTCTGTAAAATAAATACACAACATAGAACCTACTCTATTTATTACTGTTTTTATTCCAAATTTCTTAGCATTTTCTTTAAATCCTTCTTCAAGCATTTTTGCTTTTTCATCTAATTCTTCATATATTTTAGGATTATCTCTTAATATTTTAAGCGTTGTAAATCCAGCTGCCATAGCTAAAGGATTACCAGAGAGAGTTCCTGCTTGATATACTGGTCCCATAGGAGAAACTTTACTCATTATTTCCTTCTTACCTCCATAAGCTCCTACAGGTAATCCGCCACCAATTATTTTAGCAAAACAAGTTATATCAGGCTTAACATTATATATGCTTTGAGCACAGCTATATGCAAGTCTAAATCCTGTCATTACTTCATCTAATATTAGAAGCGCACCATATTTACGTGTAATTTCTCTCAAAAAGTCCATAAATTCTTGTGTAGCTGGAACAACTCCCATATTTCCTGCTACAGGTTCAATAATTACAGCTGCTATTTTTTCACCATATTCTTTGAATATTTCTTTCATACCTTCTATATCATTATATCTAGCTGAAATTGTATTTTTTACAATATCTGCTGGTACTCCGGGACTTCCGGGTATTCCATATGTAAGTACTCCTGAACCTGCTTTTACTAAAAGACTATCCGAATGTCCATGATAGTTCCCAATAAATTTAACTATCATATCCCTATTAGTATATGCTCTAGCTAACCTTAAAGCACTCATTGTCGCCTCTGTTCCAGAGTTAACCATTCTAACCATATCTACTGAAGGTACTGCCTCACAGATAATCTTAGCAAGCTCTGTTTCTATTTCCGTAGGTGCACCAAAACTCGTTCCAGTTTCTATTACATTTTTTAATGCTCTTATTACTTCAGGATGGCAGTGTCCAAGAATCAATGGTCCCCAAGATAAAACATAATCTATATATTCATTTCCATCTATATCATATATTTTAGAACCTTTTCCTTTTTTTATAAAAGGTGGATTTATTGAAACTGATTTAAAAGCTCTAACCGGACTGTTAACTCCACCCGGAATATATTTCTTCGCCTCATCAAAAGCTTTTTTTGATTTTTCTAAATTCAATTACATCTCCTCCCCAATCCATTTTGCTATATCTTTAGCAAAATATGTAATAATAATATCAGCTCCTGCTCTCTTTATGCTTGTTAGCACTTCAAATATTATTGCTTTTTCATCTACAAGTCCCTTTTCTATAGCAGCTTTTATCATGGCATATTCTCCACTCACATTATATGCAGCAATTGGAACATTAAAATTATCCTTTACTTTTTTTATTATGTCAAGATAAGGCAGTGCAGGTTTAATCATTACAATATCTGCACCCTCTATAATATCTAATTCAACTTCTCTTAAAGCTTCATTTGAATTGCTAGGGTCCATTTGGTATGTCTTTCTATCCCCAAATTGAGGTTTTGAATGAGCTGCATCTCTAAAAGGTCCATAAAAAGCTGATGCATATTTAGCACTATACGCCATAATAGATACATTTGTAAAACCATTTGCATCAAGAACTTCTCTTATCTTTCCAACTCTTCCATCCATCATATCTGAAGGTGCAACCATATCTGCACCTGCTTTAGCATGAGATAGAGCAATCTTTCCTAAGTACTCTAATGTAATATCGTTATCTACACCTTCTTCATTAATTATTCCACAATGTCCATGATCGGTATATTGACACATACATATATCTGTTATCACTAAAATATCTTTATTTATCTTTTTTATTTCTCTTATACCTTTTTGAACTATTCCATCATCATTATAAGCTTCACTTCCAGTAGGATTTTTTTCATTTGGTACTCCAAAGAGAAGCACTGCTTTAATTCCCAAATTAGATATTTCTCTTATTTCTTCTTCAAGCATATCAATAGAAAAATGATAATTACCAGGCATAGACGATATTTCTTCTTTAATATTTTCTCCTTCCACTAAAAATAGAGGATAAATTAAGTCATCAACACTTAATTTTGTTTCTCTTATTAAACTTCTAATATTTTTATTAATTCTCAATCTCCTTGGTCTTACTATAAGATTCATTTTCTTCACCCCTAATTACAAAAATAGTTTAATATTTCATCAACAAGTCCAGAAATGCTGTATTCTTTTGCTTCTATATCTACATTCATTCCCATCTCTTTGGCTGTAGTACTTGTAATAGGTCCTATCACAGCTATTTTAGCACCGTTTATAAGTTTTAAATTTTCCATTCCTAAAATTTTCACAAAATTTTTTACTGTAGATGAGCTAGTAAATGTAATGACATCTACTTTTTCCTTTAAAATTTTTATAAGATTTTCTCTGTCATATTCTGGTATTACCGTTTTATAAATAGGTATATTATCTACCTTTGCACCTAATTTTTCTAATTCATCTATTAAAAGTTTTCGTGCTATATCTGCTCTAGGCAAAAGTATATTATCACCATCTTTAATTTTATCCTTCAAAATATCGATAATGCCTTCGGCTCTATATTCATCAGGCATATATTCTACTTTTAATCCCATATCATTTAATTTTTTTGCTGTAGCAGGTCCTATAGCACAAATTGTAATATCTTTAAGAATCCTTACATCAAAATCAAGCTTTTTCATTCTCCCAAAGAAAATTTTTACTCCATTTACACTAGTAAAAATAATCCATTTATATTTTTTAATATTATTAAGTGCCCTATCTATATCTCTGTAATCTTCATTTTCAATTATTTTAATAGTTGGAAATTCTATAGATTCACCTCCTAATTCTTCTATCTTCTGCGAAAGTTTACTTGCTTGATGTCTTGTACGAGTTACAAGAATTTTTTTACCAAAAAGCGGTTTGTTCTCAAACCACCTCAAACTTCCAGCAAGATTTACAACTTCTCCAACTACTATGATAGCAGGATTTTGAAAATTGTCTTCTTTAACTTTATAAGCTATATCTTCTAGAGTTCCTATAATCATTTTTTGTTCATGTGTAGTTCCTTTCCTAATTACAGCAACAGGTCTACTAGGTGCTTGTCCATTTTTTATAAGATTATTGCATATATTTTCTATATTTTTTATTCCCATTAAAAATACTAAAGTTCCCTTTAATTTTCCTAAAACTTCATAATCTAAATATCCATCTTTTTTTGTTGGATCTTCATGTCCTGTAATGACATGAAAAGAAGAACTGTAGTTCCTATGAGTTACGGGTATACCACAATATGCAGGTACTGATATAGCTGATGTTATTCCAGGTACAATTTCAAATTCTACATTGTTTTCAGCTAGTAATAACGCTTCTTCACCTCCTCTGCCAAATACGAATGGGTCTCCACCTTTAAGTCTTGTTACTATTTTCCCTTCTAAAGCCTTTTCTAAAATAAGCCTACTTATATCTCCTTGTTTGTAACTATGATTATCTGGTTCTTTTCCTACATATATTATCTCTGCATCATCTCTAGCATAATTTAATAGTTTTGGATTTATTAATCTGTCATATAAAATGACATCTGCTTTTTTTATACACTCTAACCCCTTCAATGTAATAAGTTTATAATCCCCAGGACCAGCTCCGACTAAATAAACTTTTCCATTCACCTACATATCACCTTCTATTTCTTTTAATATATTTTTACCGCCTTTTTTTAAAATTTCTAAAGCAACTTCTTCTCCAAGAACAGCAGGTTCATTTATACTTCCTACTTTCTGAACTTTTATAAGTTTTTTCCCATCTATAGAAGCTACCATTCCAATCATTATTAAATTATCTTTATCTATAAATGCATATGCCCCTACTGGCACATGACATCCTCCATTTAATACTTTCATAAAGTTTCTCTCTGCTTTAACTGCCAATTCTGTCTTCTCATCATTTATTTTAGATATTATTCCTTTAATAAAATTATCATTTTTTCTTACTTGTATTCCCAAAGCCCCTTGTCCAACTGCAGGTACAATATCTTTTACATCAAAATATTCAGATACTTTATCTTCTAATCCCATTCTCTTTATTCCTGCTGCAGCTAAAACTATCCCATCTAATTCCATATCATACATTTTGTTTATCCTAGTCTGTATATTTCCCCTTATGGGTTCGATTTTTAAATCACTTCTTAAAGCTAATATTTGAGCTCCCCTTCTAAGACTGCTTGTCCCTATTTTGGCACCTGTTTTTAATTCATTTAATTTTTCTTTATCCTTAGTAAGTAAAACATCTCTTATATCTTCTCTCTCTGTTACTGCTCCTATTTCTAATTCTTTTAAAAATTCACTTGGTACATCTTTCATACTGTGAACTGCCAAATCTATCTCATTATTTAAAAGAGCATTTTCTATTTCTTTAACAAATAATCCCTTTCCACCAATTTTATTTAACGTCTTATCTAAAATTTTATCTCCAGTAGTTTTTATAATTTTTATATTAAAACTTAATTGAGGAAATATTTTTTTTAATTTGTCTATAACTATTTTAGTTTGTGTAAGAGCCAATTCACTTCCTCTTGTCCCAACAATTATTTCATCTCTTTCCATCATTTCAACTCCTTAAGACCAAGTACTTTTCAGTCCATAATTAACTTTTTATAAAAATCGTATAACTCCTTTTTTAAATCATTTATTTTTCCACCGATATATTTATCTATAATTCCCGAATTTATTATTTTAAGCATAATATCTCTTCTCTTATTTATATCAGTTATTTCCATCTTTACTCTTTTCCTTATTTCACCTAAAAGATTAACATATTCAATATATTTTTCTGAATACAAAGCCTCTAACTCTTCCCTTATCTTCTTTGACAGTGCAGGACTCTTTCCATTTGTAGATATAGTAATAGTTAAATCTCCTCTTTGAATCTTTGAAGGAACTATAAAATTACATTTATCTGGCTTATCAACTATGTTAAGTAAAATATCTTTTTCTCTACATTCCCGTAAACATTCTTCATTAGTCTTTTCATCATTAGTAGCCGCAAAAACCAAAAAACTACCTTCCAAATCTCCATAAACATATTTTCGCCTTTTAACACTTATAACTCCTTCTTTGGCGTATTTTTCAAGTTCACGTGTAAGAATAGGACTTATTACTTCAACTTCTCCTCCACATTCTAAAAGAGAATTAACCTTTCTTTCTGCAACCTTTCCTCCACCTATTACTTTGCATAATTTGCCACTTATATTTAACATAATAGGATAATAACTATCCATAAATTTTACACACCCTTTTTATCAGCTCATTCATGTCATCATAAACTAACTCTCCATATATATCTGGTCTTTCTATCAAGACTACATCTATTCCACATTCATATGCAGCTTCAAACTTTTCAATAGTTCCTCCCACTTTACCACTGTCCTTAGTTACCATTATGTCTATGTGATATTTTTTTATCATTTCTATATTCATTTCCTTTGAAAACGGTCCTTGCATTGCAATGATATTTGAAGGCTTAAAACCCAATTTTTCACACTTTTCCAATATACTGCTGACAGGCAGTACCCTTGCAAATAACCTCTTTACATCTGTATATCTTACAAATATATCTAAAGTCTTACTACCTACAGTTAGTAATATATTACCTTTCTTGTTTGCTAAACTCTTTGCAGCTTCTTCATAATCCTTTGCTCTATAAATTATATTTTGAAATTTTAGACTTCCAATCTCTTCTCTTTGAAATCTGAAACATGGAATTTTCTTATACTTACAAGCCTTAATGATATTTTCACTTACTTTTTCCGCATATGGATGAGTTGCATCTATTACAAGTTTTACACCTTTTTGCTCTATTAGTTTAATCATCTTTTCATAGTCTAATTTTTCACTATAGACATTTATATTTTCTTTTTCTTCTATTAAATATTTTCCATATTCCGTAGTTGTAGTAACTATTAATGGATAATCTTTTTTATGTAATGCATATGCTATTTCCCTTCCATCTTTTGTCCCACTCAAAAGAAGAATCATATTTTATATCCCCTTGGTGTAATTATTTTACCTTTATCGATATATGTATTTGAATTACCTATAATAACTACAGTAAACATATCTATTTCATGATTTAACATATTTTCCAAATCAGTTATAACTACCTTTTCTTTAGCTCTCTTTGCATTTTTTACTATTCCCACTGGAGTAGATGATTTCCTATATTTTAAAATTATATCTCTTGCTTGAACTATTTGATTTTCTCTACCCTTACTCTTTGGATTGTACAAAGCAATAATAAAATCGCCTTCTGCAGCACATTTAATTCTTTTTTTAATCACTTCCCAATCGGTAAGCAAATCACTTAAAGAAATTACTGCAAAATCATGCATTAATGGACATCCCAATGATGAAGCCGCTGCATTAGCTGCTGATATGCCCGGAATAATTTCTACATCTACTTCGCTTTTTCTCTTATTTACAAGTTCTAAAATAACTCCAGCCATACCATATATTCCCGGGTCTCCACTACTCACTATCGAAACTGTTTTCCCTTTTTCAGCTTCGTCTATAGTCAAATTACACCTTTCTATTTCTTTTTTCATACCAGAATCTATAACTTCTTTGCCATGTAGTAAATCTTTTATTAGTTCAATATAAGTTTTATATCCTATGACGACTTGAGAATTTTCTATTGCTTTTAAAGCCATCAAACTCATATGTTCCATATTTCCAGGACCAATACCGACAACATATATTTTTCCTCTATTATTCACGCCATATCACCTACTTTAAATCTACTATTTTATCTTTTCTGACAGTCCAAATAACTCTCTAGTAATCCTAGCATACAACTTTCCTTCCATATTTTCTCCTGCTCTTTTAAGCTCAAGAAGAGGTTTTTTAAAAAGTTTTTTTGCTAAACTATTTGTAAAAAGTATTATCTGCTCTTTTTCTTTTTTATCTAAATGATTTATTTTTTTCATAAAACTTTCTAACTCTTTATTGACAATTGAAGATGTATAATTTTTAAGTTCTTCTATAACTGGAAATACAGGTAGACAGTTGTACCAATTTTTAAATTTTATACAGTCCTGAGCTATAATATGAAATGCTACTTTTGCAGCTTCAACTCTAAGCTTATAATTTTCATCAGCTACACCTTTTAGCTCATCAAGTTCAAATAAAGAAATTCCATCCAATTCCCCTATTTTAGGTTCTACATCTCTTGGAAGAGCTATATCGACTATACATATTTTTTTAGCCTTTTTATAATGCTTTATAAATTCGTCTTTTTTCAAAACATAATGAGGTGCACTTGTAGAAGAAATAATAATATCCACTTTGTCAATCATTTTATATCTATCTTTAAAATCTATTACACTTATTTCTCTGTATTTTTTAGATAAATCTACAGCATGTCCTTTTGTCCTGTTAGTTACATATATTTCTTTAACCCCTTTATATATTAAATTTTCTATTGCAATTCTGCTCATTTTTCCAACGCCAATTACAAGTACTTTTTTGTTTGTCAAATTATCAAAAATCTTTTCTACAAACTTGACAGCTATACTGCTAATAGATAATGAATTCTCTGAAATCTTTGTCTCTCTCTTTATCTTCTTTGCAGTAGTAATTGCTTCTCTTATTAATTTATTTAAAACTGGCCCTGTAGCCTTTTTATCTATAGAAAACTCATGAGCTTCTCTTAATTGTCCAAGTATCTGGTCTTCTCCTATAACTAAAGAATCCAGACCCGCAGCCACATTAAAAACATGTTTAACTGCACAGTCATATATTTTTTCATAAAAATATTTCTCTATATAATCTAAATCCAAATCAAAAAATCTAATATAAAAATTTTTTATTTCATTTATTCCCTTTTCAATATCACTGACAACAGCTATTATTTCGCTTCTATTACAAGTTGAAAGAATTAAAAACTCTCTTATAAACTTACTTTTTTTTAAAATTTTATAACTATCTTCTTTCTGGCTTTCTTTAAAAGAAACTTTTTCCCTTATATGAATAGGTGCCTTCTTATGATTTAGTCCAAATACAACTATTTCCATCTAATTTTCACCTTCTTCTGCTAAAGCAATAGTTATACCATTATACTTTGTTTTATTTAATATTAGGCTACCCCTTTTAGAAGCTATTACCGCTGCTGGTTCAGCTACTGCTCCTACTCCTATAGATTTTTTAACAAAACTAGATACTTCAAATTCATCTTCTATATCTAAAATTTTCCTACTGCTTATAATTTCAAGAGGCACATTCATATATTCAGCTGCTTGTATAATACCTTTTTCATCTTTCTTTAAGTCTATGGTAGCAATCTTCTTTATAGACAAAATACTTTTATTTGCTTTACAAAACGCATCATTTATTGCCTTTATAATTTTTTCCCTATCTATGCCCTTTCTGCACCCTATACCAACAACAATATTTTTAGGCCTAAGTAAAACTGCATCTAAATTTTTAGGCAGATTTATTTTCTCATTGGTGATATAAATTATCCCCTTATACAACGAAATATCTTTCAAATTCTTTATAATTTCTATATTATAAGGCAGATTAAAATCAATATTTATTTGAGATATAATTCCTACCATTTCACCATTTACTATATGAGCACTTACTTTCGTAGCATCTTTTATATTTTCTATAATACAGTTTAATTTCATAGAAATTATATCAACAGCTAATGTCTTATTGACATCAGACGAAGTTGTAATGACAGGATTTGATTTTAAAAGTTTAGCAATATCTAATGTGTATTCATTTGCAAGACCTAAATGACCTGACAATAAAGATATAACATTCTTTCCTTTTTCATCTAATACTATAACGGCAGGGTCTGTAGTTTTACTTTTTATATGTGGTGCAATCACTCTAACTACTATTCCAGCTGCCATGATAAATATAAGACATTTATATTTATGAAAAATTTCAGAAATTAAAGTCTTTATATCTTTTTCAATCTTATAAATCCTATCTCCACAAAAATTGAACCTTTTATTTATATAAAGAACGCTGTCCTCATATTCATTTAAAAGCTTTAAACCCAGCTCCATTCCACCCTTTGTAAGAGTTATAATTGCCTTATCCATTTTTGTTTGCCTTCCTGTATCCATGACTAAAATTTTTATCATACAATTTAGATAGTTCATAATTATCTCCTAAAAAGTCTCCTACAAGTATTTGAGCAGTTTTAGTAATACCAGCCTCCTTAACTTTCACTTCAATATCTTCTAATGTTCCCACTACTATTTTTTCATCTTTCCACGAAGCTCTCTGCACTACTGCAATAGGAGTATTCTTAGGATAGTGAGCAGTTAACCTTTTAACTAACTTATCAATCATATGCACCGAAAGAAAAATACACATAGAAGCTCTATGACTTGCAAGACTTTCTATTTTTTCCCTTTCAGGTACGGGTGTTCTTCCTTCCATTCTCGTCAAAATCACCGTTTGAGAAACTCCCGGTAATGTAAATTCCTTTTTTATTGCTGCAGCTGCCGCAACAAAAGAACTCACTCCCGGTATAACTTCATATTGTATTCCCTTTTTTTCTAATATATCTATCTGCTCTCTTATAGCACCATATATGCTGGGGTCTCCCGTATGTACTCTTGCAACTATTTTTCCTTCTCTTATCCCTCTTTCAATCACATCTATTACCTCTTCTAATGTCATAGATGCACTATTGTATACAACTGCCTCTTTTTTCTTATTGGCTAGTACTTCTTTATTGACTAATGACCCAGCATAAATAATAATATCTGCCTTAGCAATTATTTTTGCTCCTTTTATAGTCATAAGCTCTGGGTCTCCCGGTCCAGCTCCTATAAAATAAACCTTCATAAAATCACTCTCTTCTATTTTGTATTTTAAATTATTAAATTTATTTCTTTGCAGATATTATATAGATTGGATTTAATCCTTCCATAATAGTATGATTTAGAATTTTTTTTGACTTTGATATAGTAACTGAAACCACATCTATATCATTAAATTCAAATTCCTTTAAATATTTAATAGATTGATATATCGTCTCTATTGTAATAGCATTGATGACAATAATTCCTTCATCAGATAACTTCTCTTTGCAAATTTTTAATATTTCTTTCAGCTCTCCTCCACTTCCACCAATAAAAACTCTATCAAAGCGATTTATCTTTTTAATCTCTTCTGCGGCATATCCATGAACTGTATTTATATTGGAAACATTAAACTTCTTCATATTCTCATTAATCAATCTTATTCCTTCTTCATTTTTTTCTATAGCTGTAACAATACCTTTTTTACAAATCAATGCTATTTCTATTGAAAGAGAACCTGTTCCAGCTCCTACATCTACAACGTTCATATTTTCTTTTAATCTCAATTTAGAAATAGAAATAGCTCTTATTTCTTCCTTAGTCATAGGAACTTTACCTCTAATAAACATAAAGTCCGGAATTCCACTTGTAAAATACGGCCATGTATCATTCATCTTCTATCACCACCACAGAGATACCATTTTCTTTTAGATTTGATATATCCTCAAGTGTTCCACTGATAATTCTCTCATTATCATAAGAAAGATTTTCACCAACTATCATCCTTTTATTTCTTACTCCTTCTTTCATAAGTATAGAAGCTATATAAGATGGTGATTTTTTAAAATCTGTAAGTAATATTACTCTGCTGTATTTTTTTACTATATCTATAATATTTAATTCTCTCCCATGAACACTTCCTATAAATGAGTTATGCCAAGATTTATTGAGCTTTGCCATTAAATACTGGTACGAACTTATTCCCGGTATTACTTCAATTTCTTCATCTTTAAAATATCTTTTAAGATAATCCAGCATACTATAAAAACCGGTATCACCAGATAAAAGCAAAGCAATCTTTTTGTGTCTTTTATTTTCTTTTATATAATCTACTATTTTAGTTAATTTACTATCAATAACTATCAATTCTTTTTTGTAATTTTCAAAACCTTTCAACAATCTTTTTCCACCAATTAAAACATCACTTTCATCTATTTTTTTTAAAGCAATAGGCAGTATATAGTCTTTATGTCCCGGTCCCATTCCCAGTACATATACCTTATTCATTTAAACTCCTCCAAAATTTTTTTGGCATTATCCCCAATGTGTAAAATTCCCTTTTCCATTGAAAACATAATCACTCCAACTTCTAACTCTCCATAAGAATAATCCATACATCTTTCTTCAGCTCTTTTGCATAAAACTTCATATACTAAGCTGTATCCATATTTTTCTATTACATTCACTGCTGCTTCTGTAGTAATGCAGTTAAAAATTTCTCTTATTACATCACTAGATGCTCCTAAAAGTGCTAAATTTGCACCTATTATTTCTCTCCTAGCATCAGCAATCTTACTATGCGTATTAAAAATTCCTGCCGAAACTTTTACCAATTTTCCTATATGCCCTATGATAAGTGCTTTTTTTATATTTAACTCCACGCATTTATTAAGCATAAAACCAATAAAATTACTAGTTTTAATAATATATCTTTTTTCAATGCCAAAATATTTTACTGCCTTTTCTTCTCCATAATTTCCCGGAACTAATACGACTTTGTCTATTCCCTTTTGTACAAGCATTTTAAACTCTATAGCTAAAGATTCTTTAAAAGCTTCATCAGACATAGGCTCAACTATTCCACTTGTCCCCAATATCGATATTCCATTTAAAATTCCAAGTTTTGGATTGAATGTTTTTTTAGCAATTTTCTCTCCTTCTGGAACAATTATGGTAACCCTTACTCCTTTATTCTCAGGTAAAATTTTTTTTATTTCACTTTTTATCATTTTGAGCGGAATAGGATTTATAGCAGGGCTACCTACCGGCAGATAAAGCCCCGGTTTTGTGACTATACCTACACCCTTTCCTCCTTTGATAATTATTTCTGGATTATCTGTAATTTTCACTTTCGCACCTACCAAAATGCCATTTGTAATATCTGGGTCATCTCCTCCATCTTTTTTAACATAACAAACAGCACTGCCGTCATCTAATATTTTAGGATTTACTATTTCTAAATTTAATTTCCACCCCTTTGGAGTATCTATTTCTATTTTCGATATTATCTGTCCATTTAAAGCCATAAAAGTCGATGCTTTAGATGCAGCAGCGGCACAAGAACCAGTAGTATATCCATATCTCATTTTTTTACCATTTTTAAAAACATATCTGTCAAGCATATTTATACCTCTTTTTTATTAAATCATATAAAGTATGGCATTAATAATAGCTGCTGCAACAGTACTTCCGCCTTTTCTTCCACGAGTTACTATATATGGAATATCTAACTTTAATAGTTCTTCTTTCGACTCTTTAGCACCAACAAAACCAACTGGCACTCCAACTATTAAAGAAGGATTAGATTTACCCTCCTTTACTTGTCTAATTAACTCAAACAGTGCCGTTGGAGCATTACCTATCACAAATATTCCATATGGATTTTCTTTTACTGCTTTTCTCATTGCCACAATTGAACGAGTTATTCTTTCTTCTTTGGCTTTCCTTGCTACATCTTCATCACCTACATAGTTAAAAACCTGCACTCCATACTCAGATAGTTTTCTTTTATTAATACCAGCCATAGCCATTTTCGTATCAGTTATTATATTTATCCCTTTTCTTATAGCATCTTTTGCCTTATCTAAAGTTCCATCTCTTATTACCGTAATATCTGCATATTCAAAATCTGCTGTGGTATGAATTATTCTCTTTATAACTTTGCCCTCATCTTCTGGAAATACTTTGTTTCCAAGTTCTTTAGTTATTATCTCAAAACTCTTTTTTTCAATTTCATATGGATTTTTAACATAATCTAACATAAAATTCTCCCCTTATTTAACTAAATATCTAACTCCGCCTTCAACACTTTTTACAGAATATATTTTTGAATATTCTTCACTTATATTAATTTTATTTAAGGAATATATTAACTTTTCTATATCAGCTGCATTTTCATCATACAATATTCCTATAACTGTACCGCTATGAGCAACATTTACACCATAAGCATTAAACTTATATGATATTTCAATAATTTCATTTAATTTAGGCTTAAAAACTATATCTTGATTAGCTAAAGAGCTTATAGTACACGCCATTCCCAAAAGTTTTTTATCTTTTTCTCTACATGCTCTTGAAAAATATTCAAAAGCTTTTTCGACATACTTTTTGTTCTTTTTTCTTAAATGGTCAAAATCTCTTTTTCTAAATTCTTGTGTGTCTAAAGTACCTTTTCCTTCTAATACTAAAATATTGATTTTAGGATTCCATTCAAATCTTTTTTTGATTACACCTTTTATATGGTCAAATAAAGTTAACTTTTCAAATATAATACTATCTGTCGGCTCTATACTACTACATAATTTGGCAATTTCTTCTTCAGATAATTTTTTATCAATTAATTTTGCAGTTGCCATAATAGTTCCATATATATCGGCAGTACTACTTGCCATACCCTTTGCTATGGGAATTTTTGAATTGATTGTAAGTGACAAACTTTTTACATACTCTATAGGCACATCAAAATATTCCAATGTTTTATATAAAGCTGAAATGGCCTTTTTTCTTCTTTTATCTACATGGAAATTCTTTTTTTCTTCAATCGTAACTTCAGAATAAATATCTACTGGTAAAGATATAAGTTTTTCACTATCTCCTATAATTCCTTGTATGTATTCTCCACAAGAACCCGGACATTTTACTTTAACCTTCATATAAAACCTCTCTTAAAGCCTTTATTAACTTTTTGTTTGAATTTCTATCTTTTACAGCTACTCTATAATAACATTTATCAAGATTTATATAATTATCACACTGTCTTATAAGAATGTTTTTCTCTATAAGTTTTTCTCTTAAATTTATTCCTTCCTTTAAAAGTTTAAAAAATATATAGTTTGCTTTAGAATTAAAAATTTTTATTTCCCTAAATTCATTTAAAGATTTAAGCAAATATTTTCTTTCTTCTTTTATTAAAACCTTACTTTTATAAATATAATCTTTATCTTCCAATAAAATTTTACCTGCCAATGATGCAAAACTATTTATTGTCCAAGGCTGAGCAATTGAATCTATTTTTTCTTTTAAGATTTTATTAGATATAATACCGTATCCCAATCTCAATCCCGGTATAGCAAAAAATTTAGTCAGCGCTTTGACTATAAGCAAATTATCAAATTTTTCTACATAATTTACCATGCTTAATTTTTCTTCATCAACAAATTCTATAAAAGCTTCATCTATCATGAGGTAAATATTTTCTTCCTTACATTTTTTCAAAATCTTTATCAAATTTTCTTTTTCTATTATCTGCCCTGTAGGATTATTGGGATTACATAAAATTATCAAATTTATATCATCTGTAATTTTATTGATAAAACTCAATGGCTCCACTTTAAAATCTTTATCTTCTTCTAATTTGAAATATATAACTTCACTCCCTACTTTTTTTAATGCCCTTTCGTATTCTAAAAAAGTAGGAGCTAATAACAATGCCTTTTTAGGTCGTATTGCTTCTATCATTAAAAAAATAATTTCCGTAGCTCCATTTGCAGGTATTATATATTCTCTGTCAATAAAGTTATAATCTGCAATAGCTTTAATCAGTTCTTTATAATCTGGGTCTGGATATTTGCTAATAATATCTATGTTTTCAATTATTGCTTCTCTTAATTTTTTAGAAATACCCAGAGGATTTATATTTGCACTAAAATCAATTATTTCATCAATATTTTTGCTATGCTTTTTTGCAATTTCATATATATTACCACCATGTTTTATCTTCAAAAATATCTTCCTCTCAAAATTAATTAAAAGATAATAGTTAAATTTAAAAATTTATAATAAACTTTACTAATGCAAATATACATATTCCTACAAATGAAGTTAAATACATAATGCGTATAGTTTTATCTATATCTTCTACTTCTAATGATTTTTTCTCATCTCCTATAGTCGGTTTGTAAACAGGCTTTCCAAAATAAACATTAGTTCCTCCAAGTTGAATTCCTAAAGCACCTGCCACAGCAGCCTCTGGATATCCTGCATTTGGACTGCTGTGATTTCTTCCATCTCGGATTAGTATTTTAAAACTTTTCTTATAATTAAAACCTAGTACTGCACTTGCAATTACAATAAAAATCGAAGTTATTCTAGCAGGTATATAATTTACGATGTCATCAATTCGTGCTGATGCCCATCCAAAATCAATATACTTATCGTTTTTATATCCTACCATGGAGTCAAGTGTATTCACAGCTTTATATGTCATACCCAAAGCTGCTCCACCTAAAAAAATATAAAAAAGAGGAGCAATAATTCCATCAGAAATATTTTCAGCTATAGTTTCAACCGTTGCCCTTATAATTTCTCTTTTACTTAAATTCTCTGTATCTCTTCCAACTATATATGATAAAAATTTTCTTGCTCGTAAAAGATTTCCTTCTTTCAATGGATAATACACTTTTCTACTTTCAACATCTAAACTCTTTGTTGCCAATATCTGAAATACCATAAACGTCTTAACTACATTTTCCAATAGAGGATTTAAAGCTCTTGCCATTGAGAGTATTGAATAAGTTATAAAATAAACTAAACCAATCGTACTCAAAGCTAATACAATTCCCCCAATTTTTTCCCTTTTTTTAAATATTTTTCTCAATAGCTTTTCCAGCCTCTTTATTAACATCCCAATGAACTTAATAGGATGAAAAAGCCAATAAGGGTCGCCAAAAATCAAATCCATAAAATATCCTGTAAAAATGCTAATCATATTTAATCACCATTTACTATCTCATATATTTTATTCATATCAATATTTTCTCTAACTAATCTAGCAAGTTTTTTATACTCATTTTCTTTAAATTCTTCAAAACTGCCAATATTAGATTCTATCTGCTTTAATCCTTTAAATTTTCTTACTTTATTTAAAAGTTCACGTGTAAATTTTATATTGTCAAATATTCCATGAATATAAGTTCCAAACACGTTTCCTTTTTTATTTATCGCTCCATCAAATACTTCTACTTCTTTATGTAAGCGTTTTCTTATCTTTGCAAAAGGCTCTGCATTTCTGCCAAGTCTTGTCTGCCCCATATGTATTTCGTATCCAATAATATCTCTACACTCTAAATCTTTAAAAATTCCATTTTTCTTATCTATTATTTCAGCTTCAACTTGCGTAGTAGTCTTTTCAAATTCAAACACTGTCTCCGTATCCAGCAGTCCCAATCCATTTATTTCTTTTATTGAACTTTCAGTTCCATAAGGGTCTCTTATTTTATTTCCAAGTATCTGATAACCTCCACATATCCCAACTATCAATTTGCCTTCCTTATGCAGTTTATATATTTGTTTTTCTAGTCCAGAATTTCTAATATATATCAAATCTTCTATAGTATTTTTAGAACCCGGTATTATCAATATATCAGGATTTCCTATACTCTCTCCCCTCATTACATATCTAAGATTAACATCTTGTTGTGTTTCAAATACATTAAAATCAGTAAAATTTGATACATGAGGCAAGTATAATACTTCTACGTTTATTTCCCCATAATTACCGCTTCGCCTTTTAAATCTCTCTGCCAAACTATCTTCATCTTCAATCTTTATATCAGTATAGGGAATAACTCCTAAAACAGGTATATTTATTAGATTTTCAAGCATTTCTATTCCGGGTTTTAATATTTCAACATCTCCTCTAAATTTATTTATAATGACTCCCTTAACTCTACTTCTTTCTTCTTCACTCAAAAGCATAATCGTTCCGTAGATAGAAGCAAAAACTCCTCCCCTATCTATATCACCTACTAATATTACTGGAGAATTTGCTATTTCAGCCATTCCCATATTTACTAAATCATTCTCTCTAAGATTTATTTCTGCTGGACTTCCTGCTCCTTCTATAACTATTATGTCATTTAAACTACATAGCTTCTCATACGCCTCTTTTACTATATCTTTTAATTTAGGTTTAAAAAGGTGATACTCCATAGCAGAAAGATTACCGTATACTCTCCCATTTAAAATAACTTGACATTTTTTATCTGTGGTAGGTTTTAATAAAATGGGATTCATTAACACTGATGGTTTTTGTCCACTTGCCTCAGCTTGAACTACTTGAGCTCGTCCCATTTCTAAACCTTCTTCTGTTATATATGAATTTAAAGCCATATTTTGAGACTTAAAAGGTGCCACCTTGTATCCATCTTCCATAAATATCCTGCATAATGCAGCTGTAATTATACTTTTTCCAACTGAAGAAGCTGTTCCCTGCACCATTATGGATTTATTTTTCAATTTAAACACTTCCTTTTTTAAATACTCTGCAATTTTCTACAAAATCCTCAGCCAATTTTTTATTACTGTAAAAGTGTATATGTGCATAAGCTGCTAAAGTATTATTTTTTAAAATTCCACATTTCCAAGAGTTTATAATCTTATTTTCTCTAACTTTATCAACTCTATAGACGCAGTCGTCATTATTACTTTCATCTATAATAGACCTATGAAATTCATGAGCTTTTACTTTAGTTAATGTATTCGATATAGTACATGGCTTGAGAATATTTACATTTACATATCCAAATCTTTGAAGTCTATTAGTCATTTTCGTATTTCTATCAAATATCCCAACCATCTCATATTTTTTTCCATCAAGAGTTGTAATAGACTTGCATAAGTACATTAACCCACCACACTCTGCATATATTGGCATTCCCATATTTGATACTTTTTTTATTTCATCTCTCAACTCTTTATTTTCTTCAAGCTCTTTTGCAAAAACCTCTGGAAATCCACCACCTAAATACAATCCATGTAAATTATCAGGCAATTTTTTATCTTTCAAAGGACTAAAATATATTAAATTTGCTCCTAATTCTTCTAATAGGTCTAAATTATCTTGATAATAAAAATTAAAAGCTTTATCTAACGCCACTCCTATATTGACATCTCTAAATCCATTTTTACTATCATAATTATATACATGGTTTAATGCTAAAGCTCCTTTAGATATTTTTATTATTTCATCTATATTAATAGTTTCTTCCACCATACTTGAAAGTTTGTCAATTTTTTCTTTTAAATTTTCTACTTCTACGGAAGGTATTAACCCTAAATGTCTGCTTTCTAGTTTTATATCTATATTCTTTTTTAAATATCCTACACACTTAATTCCCGTAAATTTTTCTACTGCCTCTTTAATCAATTCATAATGTTTCCAACCTGAAACATTATTTACAATAACCCCTTTAATATTAACTTTTTCATCGTATAGTTTATATCCTAATACCTGTGCAGCAGCACTAGATGACATACCACTTCCATTTATTATCAGTATGACAGGACATTTGAGAATTTTAGATAAATGAGCTGTACTTCCGTTATCTTTTTCTATACCAAAACCATCATAAAACCCCATTACCCCTTCAATTATAGAAATATCCTTGTCAAATGAATTTTTAAAAAAAATATCTTTTATTGCGTTTTCTTTCAACATCCAACTGTCAAGATTTCTAGATTTATTACCTGTTACAAAACTATGAAAAGCAGGGTCAATATAATCGGGACCAACTTTGTAGGACTGCACATTTAACCCTCTTTTTCTAAGAGCTTTCATTATTCCTATAGACAGTGTTGTCTTACCGACACCACTTTGAGTCCCTGCAATAACAAATCTTGGTATTTTCATAATTATCATCCTCTTGCTTTCAGCTTTTAATTTTTTTAATCCTTTATCTATTATCCACTGCCAGTAATTGTCCTTTTTTACTGATTTACTGCAATTAAAACCGGAAATCCATCCACATATTGCAGCCTTGCAATACCACAATTATAAATATTGAATTTCCAATATCCATCTATACTTTTACATATTTCTTGAGATAATATAGCTCTAATAACTCCAGAATGAGATACAATCAGTATTTTACCATTTTTACAGCTTTTAACTATGTTTTTATATGCTCCATTTACCCTATCATACATTTGATATAAACTTTCACCATCTGGAAAAATAAAGTTAACAAAATCTTTTTCCCATTTTTTAGACTTTTCTGGATATTTTTCACATATTTCTCCATAGCTTAAATTTTCCCATTTACCAAAATTTATTTCCCTAAGTCCCGGTTCTTCAATAATATTAACTCCATGATGTTTATTTATTATTTGAGCTGTCTTTAAACATCTATCTAAATCACTGCATATTATCATATTTAACTTTTCATTTTTTAATTTTTCACAGACCATTTCAGCCTGTTGTATTCCCTTTTTAGTCAATTTTGAATTAGTCCACCCGCTAAACAACTTTTTTTTATTAGTTTCTGTTTCTCCATGTCTTACAAATATTATTTCTAACATCACTACCACCTAAGTCATATAAATATAAAGAAAATTATATAGCTTAACAAAAATATTATCTCTGAAAGTTCAATCAATGAACCTAATATATCTCCTGTTATTCCATCTATCTTCAATGTAATATGTCTTACATACCATAAAGCAAATAAATTGACTATCAATATGCACAACATGGCAATTGGAAACAATAATGCTAAAACAATTGAAATCACATATGCAATAATTAACTGCATATTAGTTATTTTTCCAATAAATAAATTGCCCATTCCATTTGCTTTTGCAGTTTTTCCAATTTTACATGCCACTACAATATTTAATCTTGAAGCCACAGGCATTAAAAGTAAAATAGGATAAATATATGGAATAGGTATTTTATTTATTAATGCCATTTTCATAATTAGTACACAAAAAAGTGCTAAAGCTCCATTTGTTCCAAGTCTACTGTCTTTCATTATTTCCAATACTCTATCTTTTGGTCTATTGCTGTAAATTCCATCAAAAGTATCTGCAAGTCCATCAAGATGCAGTCCACCCGTAATGATTATTTCTACTATTACAGCAAATACAGCTGCTAAAAAACTTCCTCCTAAATTAAGTCCAATATAATATCCTGCTAAAATGAAAGTACCAATAATTAAGCCAACTAGCGGAAAATATATTATACCATTTAAAAAATCTTCTTCTGTAACATTTAAATTAAACCTTATAGGTATACGAGTTAAAAACTGAATCATTAAAATAAAACGCTTCATCTTTATGTCCTTTCTACTTTATCTTTACAGGTATACCTGAAACTATAAAATAAACTTCGTCAGCTTTTCCTGCAATTAACTGATTCATCCTTCCAGCTATATCTCTAAAAATTCTAGACAATCTACTTTCCGGAACAATTCCCATGCCAAGCTCATTAGTAACAATAACCATATTTATTTCTGCTTTTTTTACTTCATCAATTAGTAAAACAATTTGCTCTTTTATATCATTTTCAATATCATCTACTTCTTCCCAATCAACTTTATCCCAATCTATATTTGAATTATCAAACATCAGATTAGTAATCATAATTGTCATACAATCTAATAGTACTGTATCGTGCTTTTTGGCAATTTTTTGTATATGTTTATAAATATCTCTATACATTTCAAAAGTAGTCCATTCGCTTGGTCTTGATTCTCTATGTCTTTTTATTCTATTCTTCATGCCATCATCAAAAGGTATAGCAGTAGCTATATAAGCTATTTTCTTTCCTATTTCAGATACGTATTTTTCAGCAAAAGAACTTTTTCCACTTCTTGCTCCGCCGGTTATCAAAATTATTTTTTTGTTTGAATTCATATAAACTCCTCCAAAGTTGGAAGTAAGGTATAAATATGTTTTCATTACTCTTATTTATACATCTTTAATCCATTTTTTTTGATTATCATTGTAGAAAGATATGGGATTTTTTCACTTTTTACTATATCTATATCTGTAATAACTCTTTCTTCTTCTGTACCACATTTAGAAATTAAAATAAAATTATTTTCAAGTCCTCTTTTTATTAGCTCATTGGCAAGAATTTTACAATCATTTGACGGTTTCATTACTATAACATTTTCAAAATTATCTAAAGCTCTTATTAACTTGTCCCCATCACCTTTTCTCAATGGAACTACACTAAAACCTTCTTCCCATTCCACTATGGGTATGTTCAAACTACCTGCTACTGAACAAAAAGAAGTTATTCCGGGTATAGTTTCAACTTCAACATCATATTTTTTTAAATAAGGTAAAAGATACATATATGTACTATAAACCGTAGGGTCACCTAAAGTAATAAATGCCACTGATTTGCCTTCATTTAGAAGCTTTGCTATAATAAGTGCATTTTCTTCCCATTTATTTTGAAGCTCATTTTCATCATATATCATAGGAAAAGTTAAATATATTATCTTCACATCTTTTTTTATATGCTCTTTAGCTATATCGTAAGCAAAACTTCCTGCTGACTTTCTCTTTTCTGGACATATTACTACGTCTACTTCATTTAATATCCTCTTTGCTTTAACAGTTATAAGTTCTGAATCCCCCGGTCCAACTCCAACCCCATAAAATTTACCTTTTTTCATATATACCTCCTGAAAATTTGAAATTATCTCTAATAAAAAATATTATGTTTATAAAAATAATGGAAAAGGTCTAAAAACTTTTTCCATTAAGACTTTTTTACATAATCAAAAAAAATGCACTACGGAATATAAGTGCATTTTTATACATACTTTAATAAATCATACACTTCCCTCCGAAGTAGTTGCTAACGTTTTAAGGCAGGTTTCCTGGCTCGCGCTTCATCCTACTCCCTTGCCTTCCTTAAAAAATTAAGTGGCATAATAAGGTTTCGTATTCGCTTACAGTAGCGGGGGCTGCGTCGGACTCTCACCGAACTTCCCTTTTAACTTCTTTTTTTACAAAGAAGCACCTTAAAACTTACAAATATTAAATTAAAACTTCACTTTAATCTTTATTATAAAAATTTCAGCAAAAATTGTCAATAAAACCTAGGGTTTTGTCTAAAAATTACGAAAATATTTTTATCTCAATTTTTTACAAGAAATTGAAAATATTTAAATAAAATCAACTGGTATGATAATACATATAAATTATTTCACTTTTACTGCTGTACCGTAAACCAATAGCTCAGCTGCTCCCTGCATTATTGCTGAAGTCGCAAACCTAATATTCACAACTGCATTTGCCCCTTTTTCCTGAGCTTGTTTTACCATTCTGTCTATAGCAACTTGTCTTGCTTCATCTAACATTTCTGTGTATTGTGTTATTTCACCTCCAACTATAGTTTTAAAACCTGCTAATATATCTTTTCCCAAATGTTTTGATTGAATCGTACTTCCTCTTACCAATCCCAATACCTCTACTATTTCTCTTCCTTTAACTTCTTCAGTGTTTACTAAAATCATTTTCATTACTCCTTTCTATTTGCAAATTTTTTTTATTATTATATTCTTCTCTTGCCAATCTCCACTGCTCTCTAGCTCTAATTTCTATATGTCTTTTTTTCTTTATATCTGGATTGCTTAATGCTTTATCAAACCACTTTATAGCCTCTTTATAATTACCAACTCTTCTGTTAAGTTCTCCTAAAAGATATAGAATCACTACTTCATTGTATTCTTCTTTATCTAATCTTTCTTTTGTATAAGCATTTTGAAATGCATCTATTGTAAATTTTAAAAATTCCTTTTCTCTTTCATCATTCATATATCTATAAAACCAAGCAAGTCTCAAACATACTTTTCCAATATTTATATATTTAGATTTTGACACCTGATAACATATCAATGCTAATTTATATACCTGTATAGCTTCTTCTAAATTTCTTTCTTTTCCATAACTTCTCTGCTTCCAACGTGAAGTTATAAACTTTACTATTTTTTCCTTTTCCAATTCATTTATTTTTGAAAAAGTACTTTCTAGTGCTGCATATCCGCAATTTGGACATACAAAAACGTTATAAAACAAAGGATTTTCACTTTTATAATAAGGACAAAAATCTTCATCTCTCTTAATAACTCTAATTGCTGAAGTTCTAACCTTTTTAGTAGTAAACTTCATTTTGCATATTGGACATTCAATTTCTCTATCATAAAAATGGTCTAATAATTGTTTGTTCATATATACACCTCTATTACTAATTTATTATTTGATTTTCTATTTTATCTTTTTCTTCAATACTTGTATCATCACTTTTTATCTTTTTAGTACCTTTTATAATCACTTCTTTGCTCGGCTTATAATAATCTTTTGAAATCAATTTTCTTTTTATTTCTCTTCCATTTTCATATATAATCATATATGAGGAAACTATATAGCCATTTCTACCTTTACTTTTAACTATCATTTTATCTTCTGGTAAATTTTCATCAAATAGTATCTCTGTATCTTTTTTGATAACTTTATCAATCTTGCTAATTAATTTTACTATCTGATTATTTTCCTTATGACCGTATATATTAACTGTCAACTTATTCCCCTTAACAAAACTCTGTATATAAATTGGATATTTAGTCGTATTTTGAAATTTAAAGTCCAGCACTCCATATGCCACAGTTGCATCAAGCCCCTTAGGAACATATGTAGAAGGAATGGTATGATTAACTCTTTCAATTACCTCAAGCTGACTTTTTAAAACACTATTATATATAGTACTAGAAACTTGACATACTCCTCCTCCTATACCGTCAATCAATTCTCCTTTATAAATCACAGGTGCTGCTTGATACCCATTGCTTATACTCCTAGGTCCAACTATTTTATTAAAAGAAAATATTTCACCGGGTAAAAGCACTGTTCCATCTAATGCTTTTGATGCTAAATATATATTGTGACTTCTTCCCTTTTTATTCAAATTAAAAATAGTCGTATGAGAACCTAATAAGTCTGTAATATAACTAAGCATTTCAGAAGTATATTTAGGATATACAGGCTTAACAACTAAATTAACTTCGACTAATTCATCATACTTTCTTTTTAATAATTCTCTCGTAATAATTTCTTTAGTCTTTTCTCTATCTAAAATCAGTCCAACGGCTTCATCTTTTATAACAAACTTTCCTTTTATACGCTTTATACTAGCTTCAACACAGGGTTTATTTATTTCTTTTTCAATAGCACTTAAAATTTTGTCTAATTTTCCAAAATCTAAAGAAGTCTTTATAGAAATATTATGAGGATTTTTAAAAAGCTCTAAAACAGTTTTGAATCTGTCTAATAAATTTCCTTTACGTCCTATTAAAAAAGCATCATTTATAGCTTTTTTTAAATCATACTTTAATCCAATCTCATTTCCTTTAAAAACCCATACTTTATCTTTATAATGCAGCATTAATTTGTCTTTACCATCTATATCTCCTATTTCATCTTCAACTTTATTTACTGCCTCAGCAACAGACAGTCCTCCTACATCAATATTTTCAACATATACACCATTATGAATTGAATCACTAAAAATCATAAATAAAGCTATCCCCACTGAAACTGAGCTAAAAAAAATTACGCTAAGCAAAACTATTAAAATACTAAAAATCTTCTCTTTGTTTTTATCTTTTTTTTCCTCAAATTTCATATTAACCTCCACAAGTTCAGGCAAATCTATTCCCTTATTAAAAATATTAACTTTATAAAAATTTATTACTATTAAAACATATTTAGCTAATTCCAATAAATTTCTACAACATCACCATCTTTTAAAACGTCTGTATAACTTGCTTTTTTGCCATTTAATTTGAGCACTAAAATGCCTTTTGGAACTTTAATATCAAAATCAATATAATTAAATATATCTACAAAGATTATATCTTTTTTTTCTTTTTTTATATCTACTTTTTCGCCATTTACTGTAACCGTAATATAGTCTTTATCATCTCTTAATATTGTTTTGCTAGCTTCTCCTTTTTCTTCACTTTCAACAGCTTTCAATTTTGTATTTATTACCATGCCTTTTTTCAGCTTTTCATCTTTATTTGCCAATTTATCATTAATAAAAACTTCGCTTTTATCTAAATCAATATTACAAATATTCATCAATTCACTAATATTATCTATTTTCTCTATAACAACTTCATCTCCATCTAAAATTTCATAATCTTCATCGACTTCTTTTCCATTTACAAAAATATCTTTTATTAAGTTTATATTTTGTCCGTTTAAAATTACCTCTTCGCCTTCAATTATATCTTTAATTTTTACTTTTGCATCTTTTCCGGGAGTTGCTGGATTAATTACTATTCTATCCATATTTTTAAGTTTTGTATCGAGATTACCTAATTTATCATTTATATAAATTTTTGCTGCTTCCCCATATTCTCCATAAATTGTTCTTTTTACTCCATTTATATAAAAAGTTACTGATTTTCCTCTTTCCGGAATAAGTTTTCTAGCATTATAACCGATTAAAATAAGAGCATCTGATATGCAAAGTTCTTTAGAATTAAAGAGCCTTATAGATTTACCATTAACCGTAACTTGTAAAAAATCCTGCTCTTTATCTTTAACTGCAGTATAACCTATTCCTATAGGGGTAATATATTCTGGTCCACAAAGAGAATCTTTTAAAAATTCAACATTTTCAAATACTTCTGTCCCTTTTATAACTACTCTTTCTTTAGGAAGACCTAAATCTTGTGCTAAATATTCAGTTAATTTTGGTATTTGAGAACCTCCTCCTATACAAAAAACTGCACTAGGTGCTTTGCCATTGTATTCTAATATCTTATCTGATATTTCTTTGCTTAAATCCCTTATAGCCTCCTCTATTTTTTCTACTATTTCATCAGTTTTTAAATTGTAACTTATTCCAACTATATCACAAAAAGTATGCTCATCTTTTTGATTCAACTGTATTTTAAGCTTTTCTGCCGTATCAAAATCTAAAAGAAAAGTTTTTGAAAGACATTCTGTTATTTCATCACCAGCAGTTGAAACCATAGCATAAGAAACTATTGTGCCATCTTTAGTTATAGCTATATCAGATGTACCTGCACCTATATCAACAAGCGCAAGATTTAAAAGTCTAAACTTAGGTGGTATAGCAATATTTATAGCAGCTATCGGCTCTAACGTCATATTAACAACTTCAAGTCCACATTTATGAACTACTGTATACAAACTGTCTACTACTACATGCGGTAAAAAAGTTGCCAATATTTCTGCTCCTATTTCTCTACCTCTATGCCCTTTTAAATTTCCTATAACACTTCCATCAAGGTAGTAATTCATTACAGTATAACCTACACAATAGTATCTAGTATCTTCGTCATTTGAAACTTCTTCAAGTTTTTTCTGAGCTAACTGTATTCCCTCTATTTCTAAACTATCTATTACAGCTTTATCTATTTCTTTAGTAAAATCTATTTCTTTTTGCACAAACACTTTTTGTGTTTTTAAAGCTCTACCTGCTGCTGCAATAGAAACATATTGAAGTTTTAAGCTAAGTCTTTCTTCAAGTCTTGTCTTTACTTTATCTACAACTAAAGATACCTTTTCTATATCGTGAATTTGCCCATCGTACATAGCTCTTTCGGGATGCTCCATTATTTCATAATCTATAACTTTATATTTATCATCTTCCATTTTTGCAACTATTCCTACTACATTTCGTGTTCCTATATCTAAAGAAAAAACTACATCCCCCATAAAATTACACCCCTTTGATAAATTTAATCTTTAGTTTGAATACTCTTTTTATAATATAAACAATATTTTGATATTGGACATATTTTACAATTTGGTTTGCGAGCTTTACAAACCCTTCTACCATGATATATTAGCCAATGATGTGCTTTTGACCACAATTTTTTATCTATATTTTCCATTAGCTGTTTTTCTGTTTCAAATACATCACCACTATTTGCAAGTCCTATCCTATTAGATACTCTGAATACATGAGTATCAACTGCTATGGCATCTTTACCAAATGCATTACTTACAACTACGTTAGCAGTCTTTCTTCCTACTCCCGGAAGCGTCATTAATTCTTCAATAGTATCTGGAACCTTTGAATTATATTTTTCTACCAAAATTTTACAAGTGTTTAAAATATTTTTTGACTTCATTCTATAAAATCCACAGCTTTTAATCATTTCTCCCAATTCTTGTTCATTAAGCTCTAAAAGTTTTTCTGGCGTATTGTACTTTTTATATAATTCTTTTGTAACACTATTTACTCTTTTATCTGTACATTGTGCTGCCAATATAGTAGATATCAAAAGTTCAAAAGGTGTACTATATACCAATTCAGATTCAACATCAGGATACATATCATTGAGAATTTTCAATACTTCTTTAATTTCTTTCTTTGAAATCATATTAGCTTTTTTTATAGTCATATTTACTCCTTTCAAAATTATAAAATTTCAATATCAGTTTTTATTATTTCTACTCTATTGTCATTTTGAATAAATTTTACTACATTATTAATTATCTGATTTGCATGTCTAGAAGATGTAGTTACACACACAAATCCTATTTGACTTCTCTGCCATAAGTCATTCAAATCTACTTCTGCAATTGAAACATTAAACCTAGATTGTACTCTTCCTATTATACTTTTTATTATCTGCCTTTTTTCCTTTAAAGAACAGACTTCATATAAAATAAGGTCAATTAGACAACTCCCTATAATCATGTCATTTTCCTCTCTCTCGCCCTTTCGAAACTTCAATCAGATTTAATCTTTATATAATTTCTAGCATAAACTATATCTAAATATCTATTTTTTATAAAACTCTATAAAAAAAGAAAAACAAAGTCAGCGTCTAAATTAATTATATTATAAATAATAAACTCCTTCAATGTACTTACATATAACTCATAAGAACAAATGCTTCCTTAAGTTTTTTTTAATTTAAAGTTATAGACTATTATATTAACTCTATAAAGATAAAAAGGACATCAATTAGATGCCCTTTTTATCTTTTATTTAAGTATTTTCATTTCTTTTCCTACTTTTTCAAATACTTCTACTGCTCTTTCAAGCTGCTCTGTTGTATGTCCTGCCGTAACCATACATCTCACTCTACCTGTTCCTTTTGGCACTGTAGGATATACTATACCTGATACAAATACTCCGTTTTCAAATAACTTTCTTGAAAATTCCATAGTCTTTGCTTCATCTCCAATAATGACTGGAGTAATAGGAGTTTGACTATTACCAGTATTAAATCCTAATTTCCCTAATCTTTCTTTAAAGAATTTTGCATTAGCCCATAATCTATCAGTATATTCACTTGACTCCATTAACATCTTAACAGCTTCGATAATTGCACCTACTGCTGCTGGAGGAAGTGATGTACTGAAAAGTAATGGTCTACCTCTATGACTTAACCAATCCTGCATAGTCTTGCTACCTGCAACATATCCACCTATTACACCTATAGCTTTTGATAAAGTACCTATACTGAAATCTATTCTGCCGTGAAGTCCAAAATGATCAACTGTTCCACGACCATTTTCTCCCAAAACACCTGAACCATGTGCATCATCCACATATGTCATAGCTTCATATTTTTCTGCAAGCTCAACTATATCTGGCAGATTAGCTATGTCTCCATCCATACTAAATACTCCATCTGTAATTATTAATATATTTCTATATTTATCTCTATTTTCTTTTAAAACTCTCTCAAGGTCATCCATATCATTATGTTTATAAATCGTTTTATCTGCTTTTGAAAGTCTTGCACCATCTATTATGCTGGCATGATTTAATTCATCTGAAACTATTAAATCGCCTTTTTCAGTTATAGCTTGAATTGTTCCTGCATTACAGTTAAAGCCTGATTGAAATACCATTACAGCTTCTTCTCTTTTAAACTCAGCTAACACTTTCTCCATTTCTTCATGTATATCCATATTACCTACTATTGTTCTAACTGCTCCTGCTCCTACTCCATATTTTTCAACTGCTTCTATGGCAGCCTTTTTCAATCTTGGATGATTTGCAAATCCAAGATAGTTATTTGAAGATAGGTTTATAACTTTTTTTCCATTCAATATAACTTCTGCTTCATTTGCTCCTTCAAGTACAGGAAGCTTTCTATATACCCCTTGCTTTTTTAATTCTTCGATTTTTTCTTTTAAAAACTTTAACTCATGAACATTTGACATTATTTTAACCTCCTCAATATAATTTAAACTCTTAAGTATCTTACTTCATGTTAGGAAATAATACAACTTTTCCACAATTTCCGGTCTTCATAAGTTCCATACCTTTTTCAAAATCCTCTAGAGGCAACTTATGAGTTACTATTTTATCAAGTTTTAAATTTCCAGAAGCCAATAGACCTTTAACTTGATGCCATGTTTCATACATTCTTCTACCTACTATACCATGAATTTGAATTCCTTTAAATACTATTCCATTTGCAACGTCAAGCTTTACATCTTCTGTTGGTATTCCAAGCATTGCCATTCTTCCACCTAATTTTATGTACTTTAATGCTTGTTGAATAGCAGTTGAATTTCCTGACATTTCAGCTACAACATCTACACCCATTCCATCTGTTTCATCTAAAACTCTCCTGATAACGTCTTCTTTAATCGGATTTATTACAACATCTGCTCCTACTTCTTTTGCAAGATTTATTCTGTATTCATTTACTTCAATTGCTATTACTTTTGCTGCTCCAACAGCTTTTGCAACTGCTACAGCCATAATACCTATAGGTCCACATCCAACTACAGCTATCGTTTTACCAATTATATCGCCTGATAAAACTGTATGTACTGCATTTCCCAAAGGTTCTTGTATACATAAATATTCAGGTGGTATTGAAGGGTCATTTGCCCATGCATTATCTTCTGGAATTGCAACATACTCTGCAAAAGTTCCTTGAGTATCAACTCCTAAAATCAAAGTATCTTTACATATATGTGCCTTACCAGTAGCACAAAGTTCACACTTTCCACAAACTATATGTGTTTCAGCTGATACAATATCTCCAATTTTAACTTTGGAAACCTTTTCCCCGACTTTAATAACTTCCCCTGCAAATTCATGTCCCATAATTAATGGTGGTTTAATCCTTTTTTGAGACCAAGCATCCCAACTATATATATGATAATCAGTCCCACAAATAGAAGTAGCTAATACTTTAACCAAAATCTCATTAGGTCCTATTTGTGGTATTTCCCTAGTAGTAAGTATAGCACCTTCTTTAGGTTCACTTTTTACTACACATTTCATTTTATTCATCTATTTTCCTCCTATACCAAATATTATATTTTATCAAAATAACTTTTATATTGTTAAGTATACTACAAAAAAAAATTTTTTCCTTTAATATTTTTTTAAAAAAATTTAATAAAATAAAGCAGACTAAATCAAAAAACTAGTCTGCTTTTGTTTTTATAAAAAACTACTTCTAATTTTTTTCGCAAAAATTAATTGTTTTATTATATTCTTTCATCTTGCTCAAAATAATTTCTTCTACTTCTTCATAAGTTTTATCTGTCAATATTTCTATTCCCTCTTCTATACTAGACACTGGATATATATGAAATTTTCCTCTTTTTACTGCTTCTATAATTTCATCATCTAAAACTATTTCATCAATATTTTTAAATGGAATCATTACTCCCTGTTCATCTGTAAATCCTAATTGTTTACATGTATAATAAAATCCTTCTATTTTTTCAGTAATTCCTCCCACAGGTTGAATTTCACCTTTTTGATTGACAGAACCTGTAACGCCTATATACTGTTTGAGAGGAATATCTCCAATACTAGATAATATTGCATAAAGTTCCGTACTCGATGCACTATCTCCATCAATACTGCTATAAGACTGCTCAAAACATATTTTAGTAGTCAAATTTAAAGGTTCCCTCCTGCAAAATCTTTCATTTAAAAAACCCTCTAAAATCATAACTCCTTTATCATGTATATTTCCACTAAGCTTTACTTCTCTTTCAATATTTATTATTCCATTGTTTCCTGCATAAGTAGAAACTGTAATTACATTTGGCCTTCCAAACATGTAATCTCCCATATCTATTATAGCTAAACCATTAATTTTTCCTACTTTTTTTCCTTTGACATCTATTATTATTTTTCCTTCCCTATATAACTCATTTATTTTTTCTTCAATTTTATTTACTCTACGCTTTTTCTCTATAATAGCCTTTTCAACATGTTTTTCCGTAATAAATTTATTTCCGTCATAACCAGCAAATACATCTGCTTCTATTAAAATTTCTATAATTTTATTAAATTTTGTTGAAAGCTTCTTTTGACTTCCTGCTAATCTATTACTATATTCAAGTACTTTTATAACCCCTTTTTTATCAAAATGCCTTAATCCTTCACTTTGACAATAATATGATATAAAATTTGCCATCTTCATAATATTTTCATGATTATTTTCCATTACTGAATCAAAATCCACTTTAATTTTAAATAATTTATGAAAATCTTCATCATAATTGTATATTAAATTATATATATATGGACTTCCTATTAATATGATTTTTAATTTAACAGGCACAGCTTCTGGATTTAAAGTAGCAACACTACTAATACCTAATAAATGTCTTAAACTCTCTATCTTAATTTCACCCGTATTTAATACTCTCTTTAAAAAAATCCAAGATAATGGTTCTCCAAGTAACTGCTGAGCCTGTAGTATCAAATATCCACCATTTGCTCTATGAATTGCTCCTGCTTTAATCATAGTAAAATCAGTCTTTAAAGTTCCTTTTTCATTTTCATATTCTATCAAACCAGCTAAATTATTATAAGTAGGATTACACTCAACTATAACAGGTGCTCCACTTTGCTCACTATTATCTACAAATAAATTTACATAATATCTGGGAGCAATTTTTTTTATATCTATATTGGCACCTAAATCTTCCTCTCCTAAAACTTTAAAATCTGCAATATTTTCTATTATATCTTCTTCTACTTCTTTAATATAATCTAATACTCTACTATAACTTTTATATTTTTCAATCAAAACTTCTATCATGGGCTTAACCATAAAATGAGCTATCATCTTTTCAAAATCTCTAAGTTTCTTTTTCATTTCTTTTTCTAATATTTTTATTTTTTTTAGTATTTCTATGGCTTTTATCTGCAACTCTTCAGCCTTTTTTTCATATTCTTCTTTTTCTCTTTCGCTAAGCTCATCATATTCTTCATCACTTAAATTTTTACCATTTTTAATTGGTACAAGTATCAATCCACTCACAGCATTTCTTATCTCAAACCCTAATCTTCTTCCAAAATCAAACAACTCTTCTAATAATTCACTCTTTTTTTCTTGAAACTCTTTTAAAATATCATTTTTGTTTTTCTCATAATCTTCACTTACAAATGTTTTAGGAACTTCTGTTAATAAATCTCTAATCAAAAATTCCATATCTTCTTTAAATTCTCTGCCTTTACCAGCTGGCAAATTTATAGCTTTAGGTCTATTAGGTTCCCTAAAATTATATACATAACACCAATCATCTGGCGTCTTTTCTTTAACTGCTCTTTCTTTAACAGAAGAAATTGTATAGCTAGTTTTTCCAGTACCTTTTTGTCCACATACAAAAATATTATATTTTGAATTTTTAACATCAAGCCCAAATTCCATAGCCTTAACGGCTCTTTCTTGACCTATTATACTATAAGAACTTTTCAGCTCTTTAGTAGTTTTAAATTTAAAATCTCTTGGATTATAAATCATTTTTAACTGCTCATAGCTTAATTCTTTGTATTTTCTCACAAAATCCCCCCTTTTTATAAAAAGCAAACCCTTATTCTATTGTATTCATAATAGAATACTTTGCTTCACAAAAAACGAGGGATTTTATTATAATAAATAAAATCTATATGTTAATTAAATATTAAAATACTTAAATAAATTATTTATTTCTTCAATCACCTCACTATTTTCCTCTACTTTTAAATGTTTTATAAGTATATTTTTTCCCCTTTTCCTATCTAACTTTAAAATAGCCCATGCAGTATATTTTCTAATCATAATAGATTTTTCATTTAAATACTTTTTTATTACATCAATCACTTCCCTATCACCTATATTTCCTATTGCTATTAATGCATTTCTTTTAATTATATTTTTTCCCCTCCACCCAGCAGCTGTCATTTTATATTTCTCTTTAAATTCTTTATTTGACATTTCAAGTATTTCCAATAAATTAGGATAATAAGTAAATTCATTAGGATAAAAAAAATTATTTTTCTTTGAGATTATTTTTTGATTATGAGGACATACACTCTGACATGTATCACATCCATAAATATTATTTCCCATTTTTTCTCTTAATTCATAATCTAGTTCTTCCTTAGTCTGTGTCAAATAAGATATGCATTTTTTTGCATTGTAATTATAATTATCCTTAAGAGCACCAGTCGGACATGAATTTATACATTTATTACAGTTTAAACATGAATTTTTACAAAATTTATCACTTTCAATATCTAAATTACATAAAATATATCCAATAAAAATCCACGAGCCATAATCTTTATTTATTATGCAGTTGTTTTTTCCATACCACCCTATATTAGCTTTATATGCCAAATACCTATCTACTAAAGGACCGGTGTCAACAAAATATTTATACTTTAACTTATCAACCTTATTTTTTATAAAAGATATTAATTGCTCCATTTTATCTTTCAAAATTATATGATAATCCATGCCCCAAGCACTTCTTGAAATATATCCACAATATTTATATTTTTTGGGATAGTTAATTTCTTTATCGTTTATATAATAAGACATAGCTATAACAATTATTGTATTTGCTTCCTTCATAGTTAAAGCAGGATTAATCCTCTTTTCAATATCTTCTTCTTCAAAACCTGACAAATAGTTTTTAGATTTTCTATCATTAAGTAAGCCCCTTAATTCTTCAAGGGGCTCAGCTTTAATAAAACCAATAAGGTCTATTCCTATTTTCTGTGAATATCTAATTATTTCCTTTTTTATATCCATAAAATCACCTTATTTTTATTAAAACATTTTTAATTTTTAATTGATATTATATTATCTTATAAATACTTTATTTGTTATTTTACCACATAATCAATAACTAACATAGTCATAAATCCCAAAATCACACCGAAAGTAGCTTTCATCTGATTTCCATTACAATGACTTTCTGGAATAAGTTCATGAGAAACCACATAGTACATTGCTCCAGCTGCCAAACTAAGTATAAAAGGCATCAAACTTTTTAATATATCTCCAACAAAAACTCCAACTAACGCTGCTATCGGTTCTCCTATTCCTGCAAAAAAACCAAACATAATTGCTTTATATTTTGAATACCCCTTCTCTATAAGAGGTGCTGCTATAACTAAACCTTCTGGTGCATTTTGTATTCCTATGGCAATTGCCAATGCAAGACCTATATTATCTTTCCCTGAAGAATAACCTACTCCTATTGCTAATCCTTCAGGAATATTATGAATAATAATTGCTGTCAAAAGTAAAAAAGTTTTTCTCATTGCATCATCTTTAAATTCAATTAATTTAAATTTATCTAAATGTATATGTGGAATTATTTTTTCAATTAGTGCCATAATTACAGCTCCTAATAATAATCCTAAAACAACCTGAATTATATTTCCTTCTTTAAGAGCAGGGTCAATTAAATTAAAAGAACTTGCAAATATCATTATTCCAGCTGCAAAACCAAGTAGTGAATCTTCTATAACTTTAGATACATTCTTTACAAACAACAAAGGTAAAGTTCCTATACCTGTCAAAAGTCCTGCAAAAGTACCTGCTATAAAAGCTGTCAAACATCCCACTCCCTGTTTTATCAATTTTCTTTTTGATACTAGTATGACAGTTTATATAATTTTTTATTACATTTTATATAGCTTTTTCAGCAAAAAAAAGAAATAGTCCTCTTAAACTATTTCTTTAACCTAAATATCCATATCTAATAATTTTTATTTCTTTTATATATCCTTCAATATCATTTGGAGTTTCTAAATACAAAGGAATATTTTTCAATTTTGGATGATTTATAAAGTTTAAAATTCCTTCTAATCCAAGAGTCCCTTCTCCAATACGTGCATGTCTGTCTTTCCTACTTCCAAGTTCATGCATACTGTCATTTAAGTGTATAGCTTTTAATCTATCTAATCCTAAAGTTTTATCAAATTCTTCCAAAACACCTTCCAAATCATTTTTTATATTATATCCAGCCGAATACGTATGACAAGTATCAAAACAAACCCCCATTAATTTATTATGCTCTACTCTATCAATTATTTCCTTTAACTGTTCAAATTTAAATCCAACTTCTGTTCCCTTTCCAGACATAGTTTCAAGTAAAATCATAGTATTTTCATTACCATCCAATACTTCATTTATTGCTTCTGCTATTCTTTCAATTCCAAAGTCTATTCCCTTTTTTAAGTGATTACCGGGATGTATAACAATATATTTACAGCAATTCAAATGCTGCAATCTATACAAATCATCCTTCAATCTAGTTTTAGCAAATTCCCATGTCTTATCATTATCAGATGCAAAATTATAAGTATACGGTGCATGAGCTAGTAACGAAGCAAAATTATATTCTTCACATAACTCATCAGCCTTTTTAAAATCATCAATGTCAAGCTTTCTCGCTTTGCCACCTCTAGGATTTCGTGTAAAAAATTGAAACGTATTTGCTTCCATTTTTATTGCTTGTTTTACTGTTTCTACAAATCCTTTTGAAATTGATAGGTGTGAACCTATGAACATCTCTTTCATCTCCCTATTATAAATACTAGTATTAAAATACCCTATTTATAATTTTCTAAACAAAATTGTCGAATTTTGTTAAATAATTTTAATATTACTCTTATTTCAATTTACCATAAAAAAAATATATGCAAAATTAAACACTGATGCATATATTTTTAGGTCATAACAAACAAAAGTTACTAATCAGAACAAATTTGAGTTATATAAGTAAAATTAAAATTTATTGTCTTTTTTCTTCAAATTAAATCTAGGAATCATAAGCGTAGAAATTGAATATCTCTTTGTATTTTCTCTATTTTTATCTTTTTTCCCCTTAAGAAATTCTTCTATTAATGCTGCCATCTTATCTTGAAGCTTATCTATTTCATCAAGAGTTAAATAATAATCATTAAAATATAATATTTTTTTAGGATAATTTTTTTCATCTGCAACTTCTACTGCTTTATAAAAATCTTTTGAAATATTTTTAAATATGGAAATTTTAGCTTGATTTACAGAATCCAATACTTTCTTTTCACCCGAATCTAATATGCTTTTATCAATTACAAATGTTTTAGCAGCAGGCATATAATATTTTTCAACTATACCAAGTTTTATTTTTTCTTCTATCAGTTCTAATATTCCAACTTTCAACAAAATTTTTATATGATAATTGACCTTTGCATGAGGTTCTCCCATTTTATCAGCTATTTGTTTAGCAGTTGCCGAAGAATCCTCAAAAGCTTCCAAAATTTCTATTCTATAAGGATGAGATATAGCTTTAATCTGCTCTAACTCCCTTAAAACTAATACTTCCTTCATTATTAAAACTCCTTCACAAAATTTTATTCTTTTTTAAAATATTCCCTAAAAAAATTACATATATTATAAATTTTATATATAAAATTGTCAATAATTTTTCTAAAACTACTTTACTTCCATTATAAAATATGTAATATCATCATCAAGTTTATTATCTAATCTATTTATCTCTTGAAGTATTTTAGAATTTAAAATTTCTATGGAATTATTTCTATTATCTATCAGTATATCTATTAATTTTCTCTTACTAATAGCCTTATTTTTCTTTTTATCAATTAAACCGTCAGTATAAAATAATATTCTATCTCCCTTATTCAAACCTATTTTTACACTTGTGTACTCAGGTGTAAAAAACTCACTAAACTTACAAATAGGAAATCCTTGACTTTTATCAAGAAATTCATAATCTCCATTTTTTCTAATCAATATAGGATAGCAATTCAGTCCTCCAGAACAATAAGTTAATACTTTAGAATTCAAATTATAATTAGCAAAAAATATAACTATATGCATTTCTTCTGGAAAATTAAGCTTATTAAATTCTTCATAAAAATGCATTAGATTTTTATGAGGCTTAAGTCCTCTATATCTTTTTATAAGTCTTTCCGTAGATTTTATATAATGATTGGTAAACATAGTCAAAAGAGCTGCTGAAATACCATGTCCAGATACGTCCAAAATATACATTCCAACATTATCTTTATCTATCTCATAAATATCAAAAAAATCTCCACTTAACCTTTCACATGGAATATATTCTGAAAGAAATATAACACTTGAAAATTCTATTCTTTTATCTGGCAGTAATGACTGTTGTATTTTCTTTGCATGCTCCAATTCACTTAATAATCTTTCATTTACTTCTTTTATTTCTCGAGTTCTCCTATCTATAATTTTTTCAAGATTATTAGCATATAATCTAATCGTATCCTGTGCTCTTTTAAACTGAAAATACGGAATATCTATCTGATATTTAAAGACAGAATAATATATCAAATAAATCCCTATACTTCTATATGCATGTCCCAATAAATTATAAACATCATATAAATTTTTATAAAGAATAAACATTATTTCACCAAAGCTGCACAATATTAAACCACAGCAAATGACAATTATATATTTGTCTTTAAACTTAATATAATTTCTGATAAAACCTCCTATTGAAAAAATTTCTAAAGCAATTATAATATAATCTAAAAACTCTCTTATATTTGCAGTCCCATATCCATCAAAAAATAAATCTGGTATAATGCAAAATTTACATTTAATAACTAAAAAAATTATTAAAAATGTAATTATATCAAAAACTGATATTGCTTTTTCATTAATTTTAGATTTCTTATAATATGGTATTATGCTGGAAATAAAAATTCCCAATGCCATAATAAACCTATTCATAATAAAGTAAATCATTGTCAAATCAATTGATTCTTGTATAAATAACTGAACAGCACTATCGAAAGAAACTACATATAAAAAATTAATTACTCCTACTAGTAAAAAAGTTAATGAAAGAATAAAAATCCTAAGCCTTTTCGTATGTTTATAAGAATAATAACAATTATTAAATATAATAAATGAAAAAATTACATTCAAAAGTTCAAATATAGTATGCCATGTCAAAAAACTATCTTTACTCAAAATACTAGAAAATTTATTTTCATAAATTATCAAAATATCAAATATAATTAAAGCAAATATAAATGTTATTAATAGCCATAAATAATCATTATTTATGCTAAATTTTCTTTTTTCTTTATCTAATAAAAGCATAATTTCACTCCAATTTATTAAACATTTTTAATATATATTCGATATTATTTATTTTTATCCTGCTTAAAAATATAAGAAAAAGTTTCTTTTATATTTTCATATAAAAGAAACTTTTTTGAATATTCTAATATATTATATACTTTTTAAAAAATACTGAGCATTAACTTTTTTGATAGTCCTTCAAGTACTTTTACACCTGCTATACTATTTCCTTTAGAATCAAGTGCCGGTCCTATTACACCTATACCCATTCGATTTGGAACTGCACACATTATACCTCCACTTACACCACTTTTTGCAGGTATTCCTACATTTATTGCAAATTCACCTGATGCATCATACATTCCGCATGTTACCATAAAAGTTTTAACTATCTGCGTATAATATTTTGGAATTAAAGTTTCTCCTAATTCCATATCCATACCCTGATTAGCTAAAAACATTCCTATATTTGCTATATCTTCACATGTTACTTCTATCGAACACTGTTTAAAATACAAATCTAATATTTCTTCTGCATCTCCTTCAATTATATTGACATCTTTTAAAAAATAAGCAATTGCTCTATTTCTATCGCCAGTACGTTTTTCGCTTAAATATACATCTTTATTTATATCTAAATTAGGATTTTTTGAAATCTTTCTAAATAAATTTAAAATTCTTTCAAATTTTTCTTCATTATCTTTTCCTTTTATTAAAGATGTAACTGCAATAGCACCTGCATTAATCATAGGATTTAATGGTTTTGGTGGTTTTAATGTTTCAAGTTTTCTTATTGAATTAAATGGGTCTCCTGTAGGTTCTTTGCCTACTTTACTGAAAACTATTTCTTCTCCATTATCCATCAATGCTAACAGTAATACTAGTGGTTTAGACATACTTTGAGCAGTAAAGCTAATATCATAATCCCCTGCTCTATATACTTTTCCACCAGTATCCACTACAACTATTCCAAGTTTATTTGGATCCATCTTTCCAAGCTCGGGTATATAATTTGCCACTTTTCCATGTTTAACCCAATGTCTATTTTCTTCAACTAATTCCTTTAATAAAGATTGCATTGACTATATCACCTTCTTATAATCAATTTGACAATTTTTACTTTATAGTAATATCGTTTTACAGTCAATACAAAATTCAAAATTATTCTACAAAACAGCTTCCACCAATAAATTCTTTTAATATAGAAGTTTGCAAAATATATTTTTCATCATCAATAGATTTAAAATAGCTTAAAAATTTAAGGAGTCTTTTTACTTCTGAATACTCCGGTTCATTTTCACTTATTTCTTTTAAAAGTGGCTCTGCATACTTTTTAAGAACCGCTAGTTCATATACTAAAGCTGAATTAAACATAACATCAGCTTCTTCTTGATAAGGAAATATATTTCTTTCCTCTCCTCTCCTTACAGAAGGCCATAATTTTAAAGTAGTTAGGGCAGAATGTCCTCTGTATTTGCTATCTCTAACTATTCTTCTTATAAGTCTTGTATCAGTTGTAGGTATTCTATTGTGGTCATCAATATTAAGCTGTGTAAGTGCACTTACATATATTTTAAATTTCTTATCACAAGGTATATCTTTTGTAAGTTTTTCATTTAATCCATGTATTCCTTCAATTATTATCGGCTGTTCTTTTGTTATTTTTAATACATTTCCTTTATATTCTCTTTTTCCTATTTTAAAATTAAATACAGGAATTTCCACTTCTTCTCCTTGTATAAGTCTAATTAAATGTTCATTAAAAAGTTTTAAATCTACAGCTTCTAAAGCTTCAAAATCATAATTTCCATTTTCATCTCTAGGCGTATCTTCTCTGTTTACAAAATAATCATCAGTCGATAAGGTTACAGGATTTAAACCATTTACCTTTAATTGTATCAATAATCTTTGAGCAAAAGTAGTCTTACCTGAAGATGACGGTCCTGCAATTAATACTACTCTTTTATTTCTTTCTGTAATCATATCTGCAATTTGTGCTATTTTTTTCTCATGTAGAGCTTCAGCAATCCTAATAAGCTCTGGATATTCATTATTTTGAATTTTTTCATTTAAATTTGCAACATAACCTATATTTAGTATCTGTCCCCATTTTTCAGCTTCTTTAAAAATTGCTGCCAGTTTAGGCTGCTCTACAAACTCAGGTATTTTATTAGGTTCATCTATTGTAGGATACTGAATAATAACTCCCGGCATATAATATTTTAATTTGAATATTTTCAAATACCCTGTACTCGGCACCATATAACCATAAAAATAATCCTTTAGCCAACCACAACTATAAATATTAATAAATTCTTTTTCACGATATTCTAAAAGTTTTTCTTTTGCTTCCATTTTGTATTTTCTAAATATTTTTCTAGCTTCTTCCTTTGAAATAGTTTCCTTTTTAAATGGAACATTTTTATCTATAATTTCTTTCATTCTCTTTTCTATTTTTTTTACATCTTCTTCATTTATAGGTCTTTCATAATGTATCTCACAATAAAGTCCTTTGCTAAGTGAATGTTCAACACTTACTCTACAATCAGGAAGTATCTCCATAGCTGCTCTTATAAATACAAAAGATAAACTTCTCTTATATATCCTCTGTCCATCAGTAGTTGTCAAATCAATAAATTCTATATGGGAATCTTCAACTACCTCATAATTTAACTCCCTTAGTAAATTATTTACTTTTGCTGCAACTATTAAAGCTTTAGATTCATAATTTGTAAAATCAATGAGCTTTTCTAAAGTAATTCCTTTATCAACTTCAAATTTAGTACCATCATTTAATGTTATGAATATTTTCTTTCGACACGTCATAAACTCTTCCCCCATTTAATATATTTGTAATTATTTCTTCTATATATAAGTATATAACATTTAATTTTTATTTAAAACTAAAAGTCCCTGTATTCACAGGGACTTTTACACTAATTTTCATTATTGCATTGGTCTACTTGGCTTAGATATTTCACTTAAAGCTTCTCCAGCTTCATTCACATATATATTTTGAGTTGCAAAATCTCCTATTGAAAGTATTCCAACTAATTTACCGTTTTCTACTACAGGTAATCTTCTTATTTGATTTTCTGACATTATTCTCGCTGCTTCATGTACATGAGTATCCGGAGTAACAGTTATAAGTTGAGATGACATTACATCTTGAGCTTTTGCACTTTTCTTTCCTTCTGCAACATTTCTAAGAACTATATCTCTATCAGTTACTATTCCAACTAAATTATTATTTTTATCACAAACAGGTATAGCTCCAACATTTAAATCTTTCATATTTTGTGCTATCTGTGCAACACTGCTATTCAAATCTGCTGTAGTTACATCTCTAGTCATCAAATCTCTAACTTTCATTAATAGACCTCCTTTATAATATTTTCATTTATAGGATGTGCAAAATTTCATAAAATAAACAAAAAACTAGAGAAATTTCTCTAGTTTTAAGCATGATAATTTTTATTTAATTTACTTTGCCAATTTCCGAAAAAGGAAATAACCTAACTAAAACTTTTCCTCTAATAGTATCTATATCAACAAGTCCCACTCTTTCATCTCTACTATCTAAACTGTTCCCTCTATTATCACCCATTACAAATACTTTCCCTTTAGGTATCGTAATATCTATATCTCCAGAAGTATAATTCCCATTTATATAATCCTCTTTTAATTCTTTTCCATTCACATATACTTTACCATCTTTTATAACTAATTTATCACCTTCTACAGCTATTACTCTTTTAATTAAATCTTTTTTCTTTCCATTATCTGTTTCTAGACTAGATTTAAATACTACTATATCTCCACGTTCAGGCTTATGAAGCATATATGGAATTTTATTTATTATCAAATAATTATTAGGTTCTAATGTCGGATACATAGAATGTCCTTTAACTAATGTAGGTCTGACAAACATTGTTATGATAAATGCAATAACAATAGAAATAGCAATAGTTTTAATCCATTCAAAAATTTCTTTCATCATTTAGACATCTTCCTTTCTAAATTTCATATATATTCTACCACTAATCTTCATATAGCACAACAATTAACTTTTGTTCTACAATTAATCTATGAATTATTGATTTTATCCAACATCTTTTTTATCTGATCATTAATTTTGCTGTATTTATACTCATTTATCTTTATATCTAATAGTTTTAAACAATACTTAAAGTCATCTAATACATTATAAGGATTTCCATATACAATCGACAAATCTTCTTTACTAACACCTTTAAACCCATGTCCAACTATAGTATCATTTCTCAAATCTATCAATTTAGTTACCTTTTCAGAATTTAAAAGTCTGATTATTTTATTGTACCTCTCTTCACTATCATGATACCTATTAATATATGTTGTTATTCCATAAACTAAATTTGAATTATTTATCCTATACTTCTTTCTAAGAATTTTTAATATTCTTTTTTTCGACATAGCATCTATGTAAAGTGAAAAATTTCTCCTGTTCAAATGTTTTTTTATAAATATATATTTAAAAATTGCTTCTTTAAATCTGTATATCCTGCCTAGAAAATCTATATATTCTTCATTTACTAATTGAAACTTTATATTTTCTATCAACTCTGAAAAAATTGCATCAGGGTCTCCTTTTATCAAATGTTTTAAATTATTTATTAACTCTTTTATTCTTTTATTTTCCTTACATTCATCAGATATATTTTGAATTATCTTAAAAGCCGTTTTAAAATCAAAATTAACAGCATATTTACACGATTTAACTATTACTGCAACATCACTATCATCAAGCCCTCTCTCATTTAATACCTGTAATGCCCCACCATAATCATATCTATCTATTAATTTTACTATGACATTATATGATTTAATCATCTTAAAGTCAGTCCCTTCACAAATTTGCCTATATAATCTATTATAATATCTTATCATTTATATTGTTAACAAATAAATTTCACTAAAGTACAAACAAAAACTAATGCCTCCTCAATATATAAAGGCATTAGCTTAATTTATCTATTAATTCATTTATCAATTTACTTTCTTTTACAATAACTTTATCTCCTATAATTAATTTATAAGCATGTAAAACTTGTGTAGTTATATTATCTATCTTCTTTCCACCATACTTTGTATCTCCAATAATAGGATGATTAATTTTACTTAGTGATGCCCTTATCTGATGAGTTTTTCCAGTTAAAATTTCTACTTCCAGCAAAGTATAATTATTATTTAAATATCTTATAGGTTTATATTTCGTATAAATAAACTGTCCATTTTTATTATTTTTATCAAATATTTGTACTACATTAGTCTTAGTATTTTTTACAATATATCCTTTAATCGCTCCTTCCTTTTTTACTATCCCATGTACAATGCAAAGATAATATTTTTTAATTTCTCTATTTCTCATCATTTCATTATATTTTTTTAAAGCTTCATATGTTTTACAAAAAATCACTAATCCACTAGTATTTTGGTCTAATCTATTAATCGAAGCAGGTTTAAAGGTCCTAGTTGATAAATGTTTTAAATAAGCCTGAACTCTTGTAGACAATGTCTTTTTATATTCTTTTTTATCAGGATGAGTTAACAATCCTTTAGGTTTATTAACCACTAATATTTCATCATCTTCATATACAATATCTAAATTTACTTTACCATCCATAACTATCTTTTCTTCTTTTCTAAGTTTATCTAAAGTTTCATCACTCAAAAAAATTTGAAGCCTATCACCTAATTTTAAAAAATAATTTTCTTTTTCTCTTTTTCCATTTACTTTGATTACTTTTTTTCTCAATAATTTATAAACATTTGCCCTTGTCGAATTATTCAAATACTTTAATAAAAATCTATCTAATCTTTGCCCATACTCATTTTCTCCAATAATTATCTCTCTCAAATAATTCACCACTTTCTAAGTTGATTTAAAATTGAACTTCAATATAAGAATAGTGATTATAAAATTCAAAACCAAGTCCTCTATAAACTTTTTTTGCTCTCTCATTAGTCTTTGAAACTATCAAAGTAGGAATTTTATTCCTTTTTATTGCCTCTTTACATAATTTAGAAACGATAGCTTTTGCATATCCTTTTTCTCTATATTGCGGCAGTGTATATACTCCTCCAATTTGATTAATCTTTGAAGTAGTAGTTTGTATAATTCCTTGAGAAACTATATTATCACCATCTAAAAGATACAAATATTCTTCTTCATCAAGTCTATCATATATTGTAGATTTTAATTCATTTATCGTCTTAGGATTTCTATTAAATGCTTTTTCTACCTCAATCAAAAAATCTATAGACTTTGAAAAATCATATTCAGATGCTTTTATAATTTTTTTTTCCGTATCAGCTGGCATAAAAATATCCTTGTTTAAAATCATATAATCACATCTATCATATTTAAACCATTTGGCTATTTTTTCAAGCCTTGTCCACAATGGGTCTACTAGTCTTTCTATTCCCATTATAACCTTAGGTCTATATTGCTTTATCAATTTTAATAAAATCATTTTATTTAGTATATTTTTCTCTTCATAATGACAAATTAAACTTCCCATATTTGTAAATGAAAAAACTCCCTTCAATTCATCGTCTATGAAATATCCATAATAATCTGCATGTTTTTTATGAACTTTATTATTTTCTACTCCATAATTTTCTATGTTTCCTATCATAAAAGAAACATCAAAATGATGTCTATTTAAATAATTTAAAACTCTTTCAAAATCACTTTTTTTAAGTAGCCTAAATTCTTCCACATTCATTCCCCCTAAAGACAAAAAGGAAGTTTAATAGCTATATTTATTCTAGAAAAATTTCATTATCCCTTCAATAATTTCAAGTATATCTCCATTTATAATCACAATGCAATATATATTTTAAATATCATTGAAAAATATTCATATTTTTGTTATTCTATCTTTATCAATAGTATTTAAGGAGGCATATTATGATAGAAAGACTAAAAAACTTTTTTTATGATTGTAGTGATATTTTGCTCAGTGTATTTATTGTATTAGTTATGGCAGCTGTAATATCTTGGAAGCTCTTAGGAAGCATATCTATCTCAATTGATGTGCCTTTTAAAGATAAAATTTCAAAATCAGATAACAGCATTACTGTAAATAAAACAATTGAAGTTCAAAATTCTGATATAATAGATAACAAAGAAATTAAAGAAAATAACGACTCTTTAGAAGATAACATCATTAATGAAAATACAAATAATGAAGTTGTTAATAATAAAATTTCAAATACTACTCCAATTGAAAATAAAACTACTTCTGTTAATGATAAAAAAACTACTAAATATACGAATATCACCATAAAAATACCTAAAGGTACAACTGGCTATGGTATAGCTAAAATTTTAAAACAAAACGGATTAATCACTGACCCAAATAAATTTATTAAACGTGTTGAAGAATTAAAACTTGCACCTAAATTAAGATTTGGAACATTTACTATTAAATCAAATAGCTCTCTTGATGATATTATATATATAATTACCGGTATAAAAAAATAGGATGGATCTTCCATCCTATTTTTTATAAATCCAATATTTCCATTACTTTTTTAAGTTTTTCCTTTTGTTTTTCATTTAGACTTTCTTCTAATTTTGCCAAAGTTTTCCTATGTTTCTTTAACTTTTTCTTCAATTCTCTCTTATCTATTCTCTCTTTTAATTTTTCTATCTCATGTAATATTTCTTCTTCACTTTTATTTTTATAATCATCTTTATATTTATCAAATAGTTCTTTTACTTGTTTGATTTCATCTTCCTTATCTTTTATCTGTCCCATCTTTTCAATAATATCTTTTAAGTTTTCCTTATTCATTAAATAACCTCCCAATACCATTTTTATATGTCTTTTATTAACTATAATATGCGTAACAATTTAAATGTTGCTGCATAATATAAAATTATAAATTATACAAAATTAAATTTTTTTAATTAAAAAAAATCGTATTTGTATAAATTATATTTCTACATAATAAGGAGGGACATGAAAATGAGTCAGGTTATTCCATTGAAAATGAAACAACAACTAAAAAATAATTTGGCCTCTAATATCGCCAGTAATATAACAAAAAATAGTAAACGTAAAAATTTTTATAGAAATTTTTCTCCCAACAGTTTCATCTTAAATCCTAAAACATTACTACCTATCTTATTTATATTCAAATACGGCAAAAAAGGTTCTGGATTAGCTTTTTTTCAAGATATATTAAGCCCATCAGGCAGTATTGGCAATATTTTTTCAAACCTTAATTTTTCACCAGATAAAATTGAAAAATCATTAAATGCCCTAAACATAATCAGCCAGTTTAGCTTATCTAAAAATTCAACTTTTTTTAATACATTTTCTGCAATACTAGATGGACTATATAAGTTTAGTGCTATTCAATCTCTTACAAAAAATTTGTCTAAAAACTCTAATAATCAAGAATTTGATGACATTTTAAAACATGCAACAAATCAAAATGATACTGAAACAACTTTTAAAGCAATAGAAACTTTTGAAAAACTCATGGGTAATAATTCTAAATTTGATACACAAAGAGTTAAAGAAATCATAAATGCCGCTAATAAGTTTAAAAACATTAATAAGACAAAAGAATTTGATAAAAAAAACAATTTAGATATTGCAGAAGTAATAAATATATTAAAACCAATACTTCCTAAAGAATATGCTAAAAGTTTAGATAGTATTTTTAGTATAATAAAATTAATGGACCTTTTATCTTTCTTAGAATCTGCAGATTCATCCGATAATGATAAAAATTCAAATATAAATTCTAATAAAAATGAATTGAATTCTAAAAAAATTATAGACCTCATGTCGTCATTTTCTGATAAAAGCAGGGATTTTGAAAAAGAAAATGTAATAGATATTGAAGATTATGATGAAGAAATAAATTTAGATGATAAATACTTTAAAGAAATAGAATTTGAAATGACCGACAATAAACCTGAAAATGAAAAAATAATAGATATAGATAGTTCTAAAGATACAGAAACTGTTGAAATTAATTTAAATGAACTTGAATCTAAAACAAATGAAACTGCACCTGAAAATCTAGAAACTTTAGAAGAAGACAATAACATAAAAGATGATTTCAATCAAGCTGATAGCAATAATAATGATATAAATAATACAAAAAACACTGATACTACAGATAATCATGATGAAACTGTAACTGATGATAGCATTAATTATGAAAACAACTTAGAAAAAAACATTGACTTAAAAAATTCTCTTGAGCAAACTATTACTAATACTAATGAAAAAATAGACATCATTAAAAAAGAAAACTCTGAAGAAAATACTACTAATGAAGAAACACCTGATAATAATGAAAAAATATTAGCTAAAGAAACTTTTAATAATGATTACGATATAGAAGACAACAAAGCAAAAAAAAATGATACCTTTGAGGGTTAGGAAAACATCTAACCCTCAAAGCCTTTTTTTAGTATTTGTACTTCATCTTCTGTCAATTCTCGATATTCTCCCAATCCTAAACTTTCATCTAACTTTAAATTTCCCATTGCAATTCTCTTTAAATATAATACTTTTTTGCCAACTGCTTTAAACATCCTTTTAACTTGATGAAATTTTCCTTCATATATAGTCAATTCTATTTTAGAAATCTCTCCAATTTCTCTAATAACTAATTGAGAGGAAAGAGTTTTATATCCATCGTCTAAAACTATTCCTTCTTTAAAAGCTTTAATATCTTCTTTTGTAACTCTGCCATCTATATGTGCATAATAAGTTTTAGGTATGTGCTTTTTTGGCGAAAGTATTTGATGAGATAGCTTTCCATCATTTGTTATTATTAAAAGTCCTTCTGTATCAATATCAAGTCTTCCCATAGGAAATGGATTAAATGCATAATACTTTTCATCTATCAAATCTAATACTGTTTTATGGCATTTATCAAAAGTTGCACTAATAAATCCCTGTGGTTTATTTAACATAATATATATATATTCTCTATATTTAATTTTATCTCCATATATTTCTATAATACTTTTATAAGGATTTACATGGATAGAGCTCTTTGTAACTACTTTACCGTCTACTTTAACTAGTCCACTTTTTATTATTTTTTTTAACTCTTTTCTAGTTCCATAGCCCATATTTCCCAAAATCTTATCTAATCTCTGCATATTACCCATATTTAACCACCTCGATTAATCCTTCAAGAATTCACAATTTCAATAATAATCAATAAAACCCACTCATCTAACAGTGGGTTTATCTTTTTTTCAATCTAATCTTTTTAGATACCATAGCATAAGATAAAAATATCATCAGCATCATAATAATATTAATATTTACTGCTTTATTTACTCCTAAACATAGTAAAGCCAAAAAACTGCCACAAAGTGTGATAGGTATACCCATATAAACTCCATCAAAATTAGTAATATTATATCTTGCTAATCTAACAGCACCTGCAAGTGTAAAAAGTACTGTAACTACAACACCTATTATTCCAGCTTTAGACAGTAAAATATTCCACATCAAAAGTGCTGGTGCCACACCAAAGGAAATTAAATCACATAGAGAATCAAATTCTTTTCCAAATTCAGTAGAAGCTCCAAATTTTCTAGCCAATCTTCCATCAAATCTATCAAGCACAGCAGCAATTAAAATAAGCATAGAAGATTTAAAATAATTGCTATCAAATAAAAAGATTATAGCCATTAATCCCATAAACAGATTTAAACTTGTAAAAAAGTTAGGTATTAAAGATTTATATTTCATAAACATCACTCCTCAATGGATTAAAACAAAAAAATAATTTTGCTTTATTTACAAATTATTCTGCAAAATATATAACTTCCAATTAAACAAAATTAGTTATTAAATTAATCTTTATTTTTATATTTATTTGAAAAATTGAAAATATATTCGATTATTTTCAATAATAACATTATATTTCATTTTCAATTGTATATCAACTTTCTAGTTTTTTGTAGTATTTTTTTTATTGTTATTATATAATTACACTTGAAAGCAATATTATTATTTTAGGGGGTTTAAGCTATGGCATTAGTTACTTCTAAAGAAATGTTTAAAAAAGCCTATGAAGGCCAATATGCAGTTGGTGCATTTAATGTAAACAACATGGAAATCATTCAAGGAATTGTAGAAGCAGCTAAAGAAGAAAATGCTCCACTCATACTTCAAGTTTCTGCTGGAGCTAGAAAATATGCAAAACCTGCATATCTTAAAAAACTAGTTGAAGCTGCAATAGAAGACACAGGGCTCGATGTTGTTTTACATCTCGATCACGGTGAAAATTTTGAAATCTGTAAGCAATGCATTGACGATGGATTCACTTCAGTTATGATCGATGGTTCAAAATACTCATTTGAAGAAAATATTGCTTTAACTAAAAAAGTTGTAGAATATGCTCATGAAAGAGGAGTAGTTGTAGAAGCAGAATTGGGCAGACTTGCAGGAATTGAAGATAATGTAAATGTCAGTGAAAAAGATGCTATATACACTGACCCCAATCAAGCAGTAGAATTCGTAGAAAGAACTGGTGTTGACTCACTTGCTATTGCAATAGGTACAAGCCATGGAGCATATAAATTCAAAGGTGAACCAAAACTTGATTTTGAAAGACTAGAAAAAATAACCAAATTACTTCCAAACTTTCCACTAGTTCTTCACGGTGCCTCAACTGTAATCCCAGAATTTGTTGAAGCTTGTAATAAATACGGAGGCAATATTCCGGGAGCAAAAGGAGTTCCTGAAGATATGCTTAGAAGAGCTTCAAAACTCGGTATATGTAAAATCAATATTGATACCGATTTAAGACTTGCTATGACAGCTGCAATAAGAAAGTATTTAACTGAAAATCCAGAAGTATTTGATCCAAGAAAATATTTAGGTGAAGGTAGAAAAGCTATTAAAGAAATGGTACGTCATAAAATAAAAAATGTTCTTGGATGCAGCAATAAAAAATAAATATTTAATTATTAATCTTTTTACTTTTTATATTTTCAAAATTATATACATAATTTCATATATACAGTCAGGGAATAAAATCCCTGACTTTTTTTATTTACAGTACACCTTTTAAAACATCTATGAATATTATGGTATTAGACGTTTAAAGAAGGAGTGTGAAAATATGAAAGAAAATCAACAAATGCATATGCATATGTTATTTCCTCAAATAGAAGGTTTAGAATTAGCAAGAGCTTATATAATGAGTCAGCCTTATGCAGGAATGATGCCTTTAGATATAGCTCTAAAAAGGGGAAGTCTTTTTCCAAATCTATATAAACCATATAAGGCATAGAAAAATAGGAGGTATAATTAATGAAGGAAAAAAAAGATATTAACCGTAAAGATTTATTAAAAAAAATTCAAGAAGTTGAATTTGCAATTGTAGATTTAAACTTATATTTAGACACTCATCCAAAAAATCAAAGAGCTTTAGCAGATTATAATATGCTTACTAATGAACTCTTTAGACTTAAAAAAATTTATGAAATGAATTACGGTCCTTTAACTAATTTTGGATATGCACCAAGTCATTATCCTTGGCAATGGATAGAAAGCCCATGGCCTTGGGAATTGTAAAGTACTTAAGGAGGTAAAATTCATGTGGATTTATGAAAAAAAATTACAGTATCCTGTAAGAGTAGATACCTGCAATCCAGCTTTGGCCCAAATGATATTAGAACAATTTGGCGGAGGAGATGGCGAATTATCAGCTGGTATAAGATATTTAACTCAAAGATGGAATATGCCTACAAATGAAGCAAAAGGTATTTTGACAGATATAGGTACAGAAGAATTAGTACCGTCATGTTATCAGTAATAAAAAAGGTAGAATCTAGCATAAAACTAGACCCTACCTTTGAGAGAAATCACACAATTCATCTAGTGTAACTCCTAAACCTTTTGCTAACTTTTTAGCTGTAGAAACTTTACAATCTCCACGTTTTTCAATATCTTCTATAGTTCTAACAGGTACTCCAGATGCTTTTGATAAAGCTGGTACTGATAATCCTTTAGCTTTTCTTATTTCTCTCAATTTCATATTAATGCCTCCTTTTAAAAAACAGAAGTATTTGTAATACACTTAATATAATTAATAATAATATTTGTAAATAACTAATTAAATTACTTGATTTAATATCTAGTGTAGTCCACAAATAAATTGTTATTATTAGCCAAAATAAACTATCTTTATTTTTCATACCTTATATGATATGATGGAATTAGGAAGGGGATTTTTCCCCTCTCCTTAATCATTTTTCTTGAGTTCCTTGATTGCTATGAGTATGGCGAGTATTTTTAGTATTATATCAAGGAACTCTTTTATGTATTCCATCACATCTATTTACCTCCTTTCTTAATTATATTATACCACGTTATAACGTGGTTGTCAATGATTTTTGTTCAGATTTTCAAAATTTTAACATAAAAAAAGTACAGACTTTAAATCAGCCTGTACCTGTAATTTGTTTTAATATTCCTTGAAGCATTTTTATATATTTATGAAATTATCTCTATTTTTTTGGGTATATAATTAATATAAAATGATTATACTTTAAAATAAATTATTTATCTTTTGATAACATATTTATAAAAAAAATTCATATAATAATATTACCTATAGGTAAAATATAGCCTTGACATCCTAGGTAAAATAGGTTATATTAAAAGTAGCTCATCTACCAATGGTAGAAGGAGAATCCGGTCTTCCGATCGAGGACCGGCTTTATTTTTTTGATTTCATTATTATATAATTATTATATTCCCTATCGAATCTTTTTTTATAACTTTTTAACACAACTGGATAAGCAGTTTTTAAACGATAACAATAAATATCGCTATTTTTATAACTTATTTTAAAAATAATTATATAATCAATACATCCATTTAAATATCTTATTTTTAGAGTTTTTTCTTTTGTTCTTTGATTCTTATGTTGCCATATTCTCAAATTCGGATGATTTTTATTATTATTAGCTAGTTCTATTATTTCCCTTACCCATTTTATCCTGCAAGCTCTATAAATACAAGGAATACTATTATCATCTTTAAGAAAATTTTCTGGATGTCCAAAATCACACATATATTTACATAATCCATTAGTTATATCATTGCAACATGGATACATATCGTATTTTGTATCATCCTCACCTATACTTGAAATATGCCAAAATCCATTTGGTTTATTGTCATATTTAACTTTTTCATCAATATAAATAAATTTATTGAATAAATTGGGTCTATTATATCTAGCCTGCAACTCCATTTGGAAAATATTATAGGCTTCATCAAAAAATTGTTTGTCGTTATCATATTTTCTTACATCAATCGGTAGTGTTAGATTATGCTTCATTAATAACACCACCTTTAGGACTCCAAACAAAAATGTTAAATTTTTTTTCAAATACACTTGTACCGTTATCTATTGCTTGTCCTATATATTCCTTTATTTTTTCTACTATTTGTTTTTTAGCCATACTTTTATTGGGATCATAATACAAACCTCGATGATAAAAAGATAATGCACCTATAATTAGATCTGTTAATTGCAATAAATCAGCTCTTTCTGAGTTTATTTGCTCAATACTTAATATTATATCTCGTTTAAAATCATATTTATTATTACATAATACCTCATGTAACTTTTCTATTCTAGGACCTCCTCTAGTATCTTTTATATCGATAAAAATTCTATATTTATTGTATGGATAGCAAAATTTATCTAATAGTAAATAGTACATTTTGTAATACCATAAATCATAGTCATTATCATTATATTTTTCATGATTCAACTGCCCTTTGTTTTTAGCAATTAGAGCTCTATAACATAAATCATCATTTTTAAAAAAATAATCAATAAAATCTTTATACATTTCTATTTTCGACATAGAAACCTTAGTCCATTTTATTTCAACTTTAGAATGAATCCCATGTTTTAGTTTAATATTTCTAATATCTTGATAAATTTTTTTCTTTTTCTCTTCAGGACACGATATAGCCCCTAAAACCATAACATCTGATTTGTCATTTGGCAAATGGCAACTTTCATCACAATATATATTGTATAAATGCATTGAAACCATCGCTCCTTTAGTTAATTTCAATACATATTATACCATGTATAATATGTAAAATCTATTTATACTTTTAATAACTAAAACATAGAAAAATTTAAAGTAATAATTTTTTAATCAAAAAAACAAAAAAAACTAGAGCCTAAGCCCTAGTCTAATAATTCATAATAATTAGCTCACTATAATTTTTCCTACCTTTGCTTTCTCTACATACAGAATATCTTACTTGAGTTTCTAGAATATTAAATCCTTTATACCATTCCCTAATTTTGGGATGGTCATTTATTGTTAATAGGAACTTACCTTTAATATTTTTCAAAATCTCATTTAATTTAACATGGTCCTCTTCAGTAAAAGGATTTTTATATCCTTCTGTTTCTAAATATGGAGGGTCGCAAAAGAAAAAAGTATGCTCTCTATCATACCTTCTAAAAATTTCTTCAAAACTTAAGTTTTCAATATAAGTATTTCTTAATCTTTCTTTTATATCTTTTAAATGATTAGTAATAAATATCTGCGGGTTAGGTCTACTTGTAGTACCATAACCAAAATGATTACCTTTACTAGCAAAGCTTTGGGAAATTATATAAATAAACCTAATTGCTCTTTGAATATCAGTTAGTTTTTCAGGTTCTTGCTTAATATATTCATTAAATATATCTCTTGAACACACTTCATATTGTAATAGCCTTGAAACTTCTTGCTCATGATACTTAATCATCTTAAATAGGTTAATAAGCTCTTTATCTATATCATTTATGACTTCAACTTTCGAAGGCTCTTTTCCAAAGTAAACCCAACCAGCACCGAAAAATACTTCGCAATAACATATATGTTCTGGAATTAAATCAATTATCTTTTTTCTAAGTCTTGATTTGCCTCCTAATCTTGATATAGGAGGTTTTAGCATTGATGTCTTGCTATTTGTTGCTTTAATCACTCCTTTGTTTCTAATTTAATTACGTAAAGTAGTTAAATACTCATTTTCATAACCTAACAAGTTCCTTTCAGTTGATAAATATTTTTTCATGTATTGTACAGCTTCTTCAATTAATTTATCTAATTCTTTCTTTGTAATTAAAAATCTTAAAATAGTTGGTAATACAGAATAAACTTTTTCTACTACCATTGCATATTTTAGTTCACCTGTTCCAGAGCCTAATGCTTTTTCAGCTTGTATGACTAAACTTAAAACTACTTTCCTAACAAATTCTTTTTTCCCTTGCTTATATAAATATAAAAGCCCTGCGACTACTAACAAAACTAAAAGAATAGAATCCCAATATAGTTTAATAAAATCTAACATTTTATTTGCCCCCCTATCAATTTATAAAATCTATATAACATAGTCCAAATTTCTTCTCTTGTAACTAACTCTCTTGCTCTAGTCCCATCACTTATATTGTTTTCTGTAACCCATTTTTGAGCTTCTTCAGCCCATGAACTAATATCATTATTCAGACTATCTTTTTTATTTATCAAATTTAATAACCATTCTTTACTTATTGAACTTCCTGGACAAGTTTTAGGACTGTATTCCCTATGAAAAATCAAGTTATCAGTTTCAAATATTTCAAATAATCCCTTAAGTAATTTAATTAATGAATCTAATTGAACACCTTCTAGTTTTTCATGGTCTACATCAAAATTCCCTATCATTTCTATTGCAAATGCACCTTCGTTATGTCCTTTAATAGAAGCAGGGTTCTTTTCTAAATCCCTACCATCCCAAACTGTTCCATCTGGAGCTAATGTAACATGCTGTCCTATATCACTCCATCCTTTTTTCTTTGTATGATAAGAATATATTGAAAAAATTACACCTTCTTTGTTTGGTGCTTTACTATACATCTCTTTAGTTGGTTTCCATGTATGATGTAGATGTATTTGAGTTATTTTCCTTGTAATCTTTATTGTTTTTAAATGATTTAAATATTCCTCAACTGTATATTGTTTAAACCTTCTCATTCTTTCATCTCCTAACTAAAAATTTTATTTTTAATTTCTTTTACATCTTCTTTCACATCTTCGATTAAATTAAACTTTTCTGATAGCTCTTGTATTATTTCTTGATATTTACATTCACGTTTTGAATTTTCTTTAAGTACATAAAAAAGAAGGTATCCAAACAATACTGCGAATACCCCTTGCGAAACTAAATATTTCATTATTTCATTTTCCATAACTTCACCTCATTATGCTCTATTTTCAATCTCTGCTTTTTTCTGCAAATACTCTTGCTGCAGTCTTTGTTTTTCTTCAACATCTCCTAACAAATCTGCTTCTTTTATAAGAGTTATATATTTTTGTTTTAACTTTTGTAATTCTTCTTCTTTCAATTCTTCTTCTGTTTTAGGTACTTCTATAAATTCTCCATTTTCATATTTTTTACCTAATAAAGATGTATCAAATCTTTCTATTTTAATTAAATTAGAACTGTTTATTTCTCCACTTAATTCAGATACTCCTATGCATATATTTTCATTATTCAATTGTGCGTAATAATATTTATTCATTTGTAATTACCTCCTTCTTTTTTATATAAATTCTATTACTTCCCAGCTCACATTTGCAGCTGCAGAATGTTGTTTTATTTTTAGAGTTGTACTATTTTCTAACCAAATACTTGTCTCTGAATCTACTTTATCATCTGCAGAAGATGTTAATAAATTTACCATAGTTTTATTCGGGTCAACTGCATTTATAATAATACTCGTTGTTGTATTAGGTACTGTATGAACCATAATTCCTCTCTGTATACTCTTAATAGGACTTACCATAATATCCTTCCACTTCCCTCCATAGTAATATTGTAATCTCCCGTTGTATTCTCTAAAATGCAATCCATCTACGCTATCAGCATTTCCACCATTGGCAGGAAGATGTGTTGGCTTATTTAATAAATTATTCCAATCACGAATTTGGTCTCTATGCCATCCATCTAGTTTGTCGCTATCTGTTGCCTTTTCAGTTTTTCCAAGTTTGCTATTAGCAGTATTCAAAGCTACAACTGCTTTGTCGTATGCAACCTGTGTATTTTCTTCTATCCTATTTAAATCAGCATTAGTAACTCCATCAGTTGCCTTCCAATCTGTTTTTGGCGTTTGCCAAGCCATATCTTAATCCCCCACTTTCTTTAATGTTATATCTGAATGAAATACTCCATCCCATTTCACTGATTGTCTTATTATTTTATAGTAATCATTAATCCCTTCTATTGAATCAATTAATTTTACTTGATTTTCTAATTGAACTGCAATATCTCCTCTTGCATTTAATTGTGCATCATATTTAGCATTTGAATAAATCCTTAACAATGTCTCTGCCAAATATTTAGCATATTCACGTGTTTGAATAAATGGACTAGATATTTTGGGAGCTCTAATTTCTCCTTCTATCAGAACAGAATTTTCATCTTTTGCTACAACGACACCTCTATTTTGTTCTTTTAAAGGTCTACCCTGAATATTAATATTCCTTAAAATTGAATCTGTAGAACCTATATTTTTAATTGTTACAATACAGCCCCAAGCATATTTTTTAGTCTCAATTACTTTTAAGTTTATACCATCTATTGTAGGGTCCTGTATTTCGTCACAGGGAATATTATTAAATCTACAGATAAACTGCTTACTTGTATTCGGCTTTATAATTTCTGACATATCTTCATTGTAAATTTCTTGTCGTTCTTCTAATGCATAATTAATATATTCTACTTCAACATAATTGTAAGAACTTTTATATGCTTGAGGATAATTAACATCTATGTAACTATCCTCTGTAAACTCAGTAACATATTCTTTTGCATTTAAAATATTATCAATAACTATTCGTCCATTATGGTCGCAGTACATGCTTACTAATGCACAACTAGCCAACTTTTGTAATGCTTCTCTATGCGACTGCCTATCAAACCAACTATAAGGAATTATAATAGAATCGCATACAGAATCTATTACAAAATCACCTGTTTTTAATCCAGCATCTATTAAAATATCAGTTGCTAATTCAGTTAGAGTTTTATTGATTTTTAAAGTACTATTTGAATAATTTGTCTTTCTCAATAAATCCAGTAAATCTAATGCTTTTAATTTAGCTACCATTGAACGTCTTTTAATGTCCCATGAATCAGACCAATAAACACCCCATGGATACCATTCTAAATTACCGTTAACATATGCTCCAAACCAAACTTTTACTTTCCTATTTTTCTTTAGATAACTTTTCAAAATTGACTGCTGATTATTAGGACTAAAACGCCTATCTTCATTGTTAAATGTTATGTTTAGTTCATTTGCAGAAACCCCACCAAGTGGCGTACTTGTTTCATATGCAGTTTCTTCTAATAAATCTATATCTATTATCTTATCAGAATAATACGTTTCAACTATAACTGGATACATTTCTAAAATATTGCATACTACATGCGGAGTACTAATTTTAGTTACTCTTAAAACTAATTTGGCTACATCATGTACAGGACTTATGTCTTTAATCCAGTCTACATCTGTATTGCCTACTACATTCTCTGTATACAGCAAATTATCGTTATCGTCATATAATTTTATACTAAAATCCACAGGAAAATTATTATTTTGTATATTTCCCACAACTTCTAGTTGAACTATACTTCTACTCTCTTTGAATCTAAATGTTATTTCAGCAGCAGGGTCTACAATTCCATTTTCATCTGATAATTTTTCATCAAGCCAACCAATTTCACTATTTTCACCAATCGGATGATATGTTCCATCCAACTTGTTTTGAAACAGGAAAAAATATTTATATTTAGGCTTTTTTAATCCATCATATAACTGCTCTTTCCTTGATAAAACATTCATTCTAGAAGTTTCTATTTCTAATGTATTATCTTGCTGTGGGTTAGTATACGTCACTTCTACTTTTGCAAATACTTGTCTAGTTGGAGCATTCATAACAGTATGGATATTATCCATAACTGGAGTTTCTATAATCTGAATATCAATTGATTCAGAAGCATTTATAAAAGCATCTACTGAATCATTTTCCACTTCTTTATTTATCCTAATAATATCAGTTTTATTTATATCTACCTTAAGATTACTACTTTCATTAGTAGTTACCTCTAATCCACTATTTTTAGAAAAAGTACTTTCAACTCTTTTTGTATGAATCAGTTGTATATTTAAAACTTCATTATCCATTGAAACATTAAATAAATCTCTGTTTTCATCTATTTGTAATATAACTGATTCTTCACTAGTTATTGATAAGCTGGCTTTTCCGTCTTCACTGAAATTTATTTCTAAAGTATCAGAAGATGTAGGTTCATTAGTATAATCCATTTCAGCAATTACTACAGCGTTATTGGCTTTATTTATACTATGAATTTCTACTTTTATCTTATCTACACTATAAAACTTTCCAAAATTTATATGCCAATCTATTTGATTTTGGTCGTTTGAATAATAATTATTAAATATTTCAATACCATCTTTATATAAATACAAATGTATATTCGTAACATAAATATTTCGTTTAGAATCACCTACAATCCTAATTCCGTGTATATCTATATCTCCAGTTTCATAAATAATATAAGGCGGTGAAGAAAATTTTCCATTAGTATCACTCAAACAGCTACTAAATACGCCTACTTCATATGTTCCCGTTGGATTTGGAATTAGATGATATGTACCATCTAACTTATTTTCTGTTAAAGTAAACCATTTATAAGAAAGTATAGTTATTCCATTATTTAACTGATTTTGCTTAGAACCTCTAGCCGCTGGATAAAAACTTATTATCATCTAATTCCGCCTCCTCAATTTAAGATGCATTAATTGTTATTGTTACTGTAAATGTCCAAGTTTGCCCTTGTAATTTAGTTCCGTTATTGTCTACTACTCTGTTTAACATCACTCCACCAGATGCAGCATTAAATACTCCCCATTCTTTCCATGCAAAATTCGCTTCATCACCACCAAAAGTAGCTCTAAAAGTTATAGTATTACCATCTCTAATTGGATACCCTGTATCCATGCCTTTTCTAAATTTGTTAGTCCCTGTTAAATCTGTTTGTGTTGCAGCAAAAGCAGTATCACCATCACCTACGCCTATTTTTGCATTTGAATTGTTAAATGGTATCCCTTCTCCTATTAAAGCTGCTGCGATTTCATCTCTGCCTGCATTAGTCAATGGCATCTAAATCAACCCCCTTTCCATTTAAGTAATCTATAGCTTTTTGTCCTGTTAATGTTATTTTCTTGTTAATAGTTTCAAAAGGATTATTTTCTCCTTCCTTGAATTTTTCTAACTTTGTAGCTATTGTTATTGTTACACTTGTTTTTTCATTAGACATAATTACACCTACCTTTCTATCAAATTAAACTTAATGTCTTTATATCTTATATTTCCATCAATATAATCCAGTGCCCCTATATTTCTATCCCCACAATAAAAAGTACCATTTCTCCAATTTCCTTCTTGAGGGTCTATATAATCAACTGTAAAAAATACATGACTAACAAGCCGTAAAACCTTACTAACTTCTTCCTTATTTAAATATTTCCAACTTAACTCTATTTTTCTTTTTGTCGCTATTCTATCAATTACCATAGTTCCAGCTGAAGTTCTTTCAGCTTTGCTTATATCCATAATAGACACTCTATAATCAGAAGGAGTGGGCAATGCCACTCCGTTTATTTTAATCATATTTACCCACTCCTTTCTATACTGGTTGGATTATTGTTTTAGCTCCTATTCTTTGTAGTTCCCTATCAATTTTAGGTAGCATTATTCTTGCTAACTTTGTACCATCAAGTTGTATAACTATCTCTTTACCTTCAACTACACTTGAACTCTGACTATTAAAGTTACTTACCTGCATTGCCGCTAATACAGCATTTCCAACAGCTGTTGCTAATGTATTTACAAATGAAGTATTTTCAAGTGGAACTACAGCCTCTTTTCCTCTCTCACCTATCATTGCAAGTGTTGGTCTATCTATAATACCACCACGTGCAAGTTTAGGAATTTCAGCAATTTTAGGTACGCCTACAGAAAATCCGCCTACTTTTCCTAAACCTGGAATACGGACAGATGGTACTTTAAACTCTATCTTATTCCAATATCTTATAAATGTATTAAATATGTCTATTATTGAATTTATTACGCTTTTAAATATTCCAGTAAGAGATTCCACTATTCCTTTAAATATTTTTTTAACTTCTTCCCAAGCTCTTCGCCAATTACTAGTAAATATACCTGTTATGAAACTTACTAATCCTTCAAATTTTTCCTTAGTCGACTCAATAGCTTTAGAAAAGGCAGTGCTTATTTTTTCCCGTAAACTTGAAAACAAGTTCGATATTGGAATTATCACATTATCATCAAACCATTTGTGTACTATTTTCCATACCTTGACTATTTTATTCCATGTTTCACTAGCTTGCTTAGCTATTTGCTCCCATAATTTTTTAAATAATTCCTCAACTGGTTTAATAACATTTTCATTAAACCAGTTATTTGCTTTTCTCCATATTTTAACTATTTTATCCCAACAAATTTTTGCTGCTTTTTTAACTTTATCCCAATGTTTTATAAGAATAACAATCCCTGCTACAAGTGCTACAATTGCCATAATAACTAAAGTAATAGGTGATGTTAACATTGCTAATGCAGCTTCAAACGCTGCTGTTACAATTGTCCCTATTTCGCACACAGCATTCCATACCGCTACTGCAGCTGCATTTAGTAACCAAGCACCAGCATTAATTACGAGTTTTGCCGTAGTTTTTACTAAACTCGCTATAAAATCTTTGGCATATAATGCGATTAATGCAATAGTTTCGAATTTGTCTGCTATTTTAGCAACTGTACATGCAACAATAGCGTCTTTCACCGACTTTAAGACTTTTATAACGCCACCGGACATTTGAATAAATGCTAATAATTCTGTAACTTTCCATGCTAAAAAGAAAGCTGCTACTGCTTTTGTTATATTTTCAACGACTTTTTTATTGTCCGTCATCCAATCTCCTATTTTTTTAAGCGATTCAGTTATACTGTCTAACGTAGATATAAATGTATCTGCAACAAACGAACCCATTGGCTTTAAAAACTTATCCCATAGCCATTTCCCCAAAGGCTTCAAATCTTCAATAACAGGATTAAGCAATGATATTGCTTCGCGAAGTAAATCTAAAAAACTAGGTACAGCTTTCGAAATTGTCCATTTGCCTAACGGTTCAAGTATTTCACTATAAAAAAATTTTAAGCCTTTACTAATATTACCTATTAACGGTTCTACAGATGTTTTCAATTTTTCGAAAGATTCAATTATTGGTTCAAAAAGTGTTTTAAATTCTTTTGCTTTTTCACCAATATTAGTATCCTCTAACTGTTCACTGCTTATTTCTGTGTTTTTTATTTCTACAGGTTCTCCAAGGCTTATGTCTCCAACTTTACCACCTGTTTGCTTTGTCTGCTCTTGAAGTTGGTTTATCTCGTCAAATCCTGCTATACTTCCTTTAGCTTTTTCACCAGCTTTTTCTATTGCCTTCCCAACTTGTATTTGAGATTTAGCTGCTTTAACTGCTGTACTAGCTTGCTTAGTTTGTGTTTTCGATATCCCAAATAAAGCATGTGTAAATTGTTTTAATAAATTTGTTACAGTTACAAGCCATTTAGCTAAACTCGTTAAAATAGGTAATACTACCTGTACTATTGGCATAAAAGCTTGACCTAGATTTATTTTTAATAGTTCTAGTTGTGTTCTTAATATTCTTAATTGATTAGCAGGGCTGTCTATGGTCCTAGCCAAATCACCTTGAGCATTTTTAGTTTGCTCCATTATAGCTAAGTATCTTGCCATTACTTTTTGCTGCTGAGTAAGCTCAGCTCCTACTGCAGCAATTCCATTTTTATAAGCTACTTGTTTTATTGTATTTTCATCTACAAGTATTCCTAAAGCTTTTAATGGTTCTGTCTCTCCTGTTATTCCTGCTCTAATTTTATTAAATGCTTCTTCTGGTCTTAAATTATAAAAAGAAGCCATATCATACGCCAGTTTTGTTAAGCTAGTACTTAAATCATAGGCAGAGCTTTCAGTAAGCCCCATTGATGTAGTCATATTGTAAAGTACGCCTAAATTTTTTCTTATTTCATAACCATTTAAACCTAATGTCTTTTGAAGTTCCTCGCTCCATTTTCTTGCACTATCAGCCATACGCCCCAAAGATACTTCAAAAAGATTTTCACTTTCTATCGCTTCCATTCCAGACATTATGCTGTCTTTTATAACTTTACCTATGCCTATTGCAATTATAGCTACTTTAAGCATTTTAAACGCTCTTGTAATTCCAGCAGTAGAATTTCTAACACTTCTACTAAGTCCTGACATTTGCCTTCTTACATTATTTATTTCTCTCCTAAGTCCAGAAGTTTCAGCTGATATTAATACTCTTAATTCTTCTATCGTCATCTACTTTCGCCCCGCTTTCTTTTTTGCATAGGCGGATATTCTTTCTTTCATTATTCTCCAGTCCTGCTGTTTTGGTTTTATTGCTTCATCATCAAATAATTTAGGAAATGCTTCTTGTAATGTAGGATATTTATTAGGCTCGTTAAAAGCAAACCTTAATAAGTCCCCTAGTTTATATACTAGGCTTGCCTGTACCTGTATATCTTGCTTAACCTTTCTTTGATTACCCTCTATTGCAGTAATAATTTCCCCATATGTCATATCCCAATAAAAAACTGCATCCACGCCGTTTTCTACAGCGATTGGATACAGTTTTTCAAATAGTTCAGTTAGATTTTTTATTTCTTCATTATCCACTTGTTCTACTTGCCCTCTATTTGGGCTTCCTTGAAAAAACCACTAACCTTAAACACCTCAAGAATAACAGGAATTAAATCAGTATAGGTATTTCCTTCATCTACATATTCATCATATAGCTGATATACCTTTTCCATTGTCATACCATGATGGAATTTTTGCATAGCTGCATGTAATATTGTAAGTGTATCACCAATTTTAGGTAATTCTCCCTTTTCAACGTTCATTAATATATCTAAAGGATTCTTCCCTAATTTCTTTTCAAGATTTACAATTTCTCCTGCTCCTAGTCTTAATTTAAATTCTCTTTCTCCTACTTTAAATTCTGTATATCTCATCTAATCATTCCTCCTCTTTAATCATTTATTAACTTGGATTAGTTACTGTAATATCACTCTGCAAACTGAAAGTAGCAGTAAATGTAAGTGCAGCATTAACTGCAGCTGCATCCATTTTTACACTTACATATGCATCAAATTCATGTGCTGTACCATCTGGATATTGTACTTTAAATGTCGCAAGTGTATTATTTTCTTCTAATCCTTTTAAAACTCTATAATTTGAATTTGCTGTTGAATTATCATATAAAAATTTAAAAGCTAAATCGCCTAAATCTTTTACACCGGGAATATATTTTTTAACTTTATCAGATAAAGTAGTTACATCAATTTTTTCAGGGTCTCCTCCTAATTCAGGAACTTCCATTAGAAGTTCTATTTCTGTAAAATCAGTATCTCCCTTAGCTTTACAAAATAATTTTGTTTCTACGCTAGTTATTCCTGCCATTTATATCACTCTCCTTTTATTGATATACTAATAGGTTTTTCTTATCAACTATTCCTCTATATCTCATAGTTTTATGCTTTACTACTGGGTCAGGTATATCTGCAGCAAATTCTCGTCTAAATCCTATCGAACTCATTTTCTCATCTACTGCCTTGGCTATAGCTCCTGTACTCCTTCTATGCCATATGTCTATTTGTATCACTATTTCAGTTAATACCTCATTTCCAGATTTTAAATAATCCCTATTTAATAATTCATAAAAAGATATATGAGGTAGCTTACTCCAATCTTTAGGATATGCATCTGAAATAGTAACTCCTTCTATCTCTTTTAATAAATTAAATATTTGTGGCTTAATATCGTACATTACTTTGCCACTCTCCTTATTTCCTTTTTTAATTCATCTTTAACTATTTTTTTTATCTTCTTTTCGTTCTGCTTTAATGCAGGATAAAGATAAGGCTGTGGTTTCATACCTGCCCAATCTTCTCTGTAGGATAAATTTATTTTATCCTTAGTTTCTATATCTGCTGCTTTCCCTCTTTGACCTGTCCCAAATTCAACATAAGCAGCATATTCCACATTTGTACCTACTTTGCCTATAATCTTTCCTCTTTCTTCTTTCACAGATGATTTTATACTATTTCTTAATCTTCCTGTATCTACTTGACATAAATCTTTAGCGTCTCCCTGTACTAGTCTAGCAGCTTTACCTATTCCTCTTTTTAATGCCTTTTTGCTGTTGCCACCTAATGCATTAAGTTTTCTTAATAACCTATCTAATCCCTGTATGCTCATTTGTTCACCTTCTCTAAATCAACTACTTTATGAGTACTATATTGTTTTATCGCAACTACCTTGTAATCCGGTTCATTAGTAGGTTCAACATTTACACATATCCCATCAGCTTCTTTTATATCAACATTATTTTCACAGTACATAGTAAGCATATATTTAAGCCTTTCCCCATATATTTCAGCTGCAATTTTGCCACCTGCAGGTTGAATATTGGCTTTTATAGTGGTTCCTATTTGCTCATAACCTTCATAAGTTGTACCATCAAAATCTTGTAATGGTACTCTTTTCTTCAATACATATATTTTTAAATCTCTTTGCCTTAATCGCATATACTCACCTCGGCAATCTTCTATAAGCTAAAATCTTTTTCATAATATTTTTAGGAATACCTTCCTCAAAACTCCTACTTATTCCACCTTCGCCATGTGATGTTTGGCCTTCTATCCCTCGCTTATTGTAATATATAATAGCAAGTTCTACTTGTGTAGATAGTAGCTTATCTGGTATTTCTTCTAAATGAGTTAATTCTAATATTTCATTCTTTGCATCTTCTAAATACAAAATTAATAAATCATCTTGCGATGTATCTCCTAAAGATATACCTAACTTTATTTTCATTTTATCTAGTAGCTCCACATTATCACCTACCTAAAGCAAAGAAGGCTACTATTTATTAGCAGCCTTCTCTTTAGTAGCTTTATTTGACTTTTTCTCTTTCTTCACATCTTCCTTTTCTTCAACAAAACCTTTATTTATGAGCTTTTCTTTTTCATGCTCTGTAGACACTATTTTGACTACATTACCTCTTTCTAATTTAAACATTCTACTTCACCACCTATGCTAATGCTTCTTTGATATTAACTCTGATAGCTTTAAATTGATTGTCTTTAATCCATAAATCGTGATATTTTCTATAATCAATCTTCCAAGCATCTGCTCTTTGATTAGTATCTGGTTCAAATATTCTAATTTTATCAGTTTTTGATACTGCAATAGGTGCTGATTTTGGACATATAATCCAGTTGATTGTTTTAGCACTAGTATCTGGTACAAATCCTCCTGCTTCTTGTCCTGAAGTTTTTCCATCTCTAAAAATATATTTTGTCTTCATTCTGCTAGATGGTACTTTGATTATTGGATTACCGTCTATTCCCTTTACTTTTGTCTTAACTTCTCCTCCAAAATCTATTACACTTAACTGCTTTGAAAGTTCTTGTGAATTTTCCAATATCATAGCTATATTCATATTCATTGTAATAACAAGTGGAATTTCTCCAGCTATATCATAAATTGCGTATATATCTTCTTTTAGCTTTGTTAAAATATCATCTGCACTTGGGGTATATCCACCGACTGCAGCATTCTTTGCTATAGCTTCAGTTGCTATCTTTGAATATCTGTAAGCATCGATTTCAGGAATAACATGTATTCTCTGAAACTCTCCCATTACATTTGCAGCAGTTGCAACAAAATTTGTTTCATCTACATCCATTCTGTCAAGCTGGAATGTTCTACCTCTGTCTTGTGTAAGAGTTTTAGTTTGATATGTTAGGTTTACAGAACCTTCTACAAAACCATTTGTTCTGTCATAGTCCCCTAGTCCATCCATATCAATGATTGGTATTTTAACCTCATTCCCACCATTATACTTTACTAATCCTGCATTTGCTTCCATCCAGCCAGAAGTAGCTAACGCCACCACCTGTTTGTCTAATTGTTGTTGAAAAATCTTTGCATATTCTAATACATTAGGCATTTAAATCACTCTCCCTTTCTATAATCCTAAATTTTCTTGAATTGTTTTTGTTATTTGGTCTAAATCAGATGTATTTCCTAGGCTAGTACCTTTATTGTTTGGTTCTATCCCACTTATAGGCTGTTCAAATAAATCTTTATAAGTTTCCTTAATAGTTTTAAGTTGCTCTTCTAATCCCTCAACAGTACCATCTTCTTTGATTTTTAGCTTTTCTCTGTCAAACTTGCTCATAAGTAGGTCTTCATATTTAGCTTTATTGTCTTTTAAAGCTATTTTTATTGCATTATCTAATGTAATGTTTTTAATTTTAGCCTCATAATCAGCTGCAGCTTTTTTATTTGCTTCTTGTAAATCTTTAATCTTCTGTTCTAATTCTTCATTACCTTTTACCTTATCAGCAAGCTCTTTAAGTTGTTTGTCTCTTGTTTTAATATCATTTTCTAGTTGTTTCTTTGCTTCGTTTACCTCATTAAATTTTTCTTTTGTTATAAAGTGTTTTGGCAGTTCAGTTTTAATTGATTTAAGTACCTCGTCAACCTTTTCCACTCCTGCTTTTTCAAGTATTTCTTTTAACCAATCCATAATATCAACCTCCATAGATTTTTATAGTCGCTCTCCGACTTGGGAGTTTCTTTGTTCTTTATGTTCTACAAAGTTTTAAAAAGAGCAATAAAAATAACGCTTTTCAGCGTTTTAGTGACGATTTAAACTATATTTTTTAATCATCATTCTTATTTCTGCAATTCAATAATTTTAATGCTATTAACGTCATACATATGATTAATGTTATTTGTACGCTTGCAGCCATTATTATCTCACCTCTTTTCCGGCATAATAAAAGCACCTACTATCTTGTTTAGTAAGTGCTATTTATTCAACAATTTCAATTTTAGCTATTTCATTTTCATATATCTCATAATCAATGTCACCAGCATCTATTGTTATACTTGCTATTTCAGGTTCGTTGTCTAATTCTTGAGTATACCCATTACATTTACCCTGAATTGTCTCACCTTCTATACAAGTTACTTTAATTTTTTTCCCTACATATTCCCATAGCTTCATATTATCTCTCCTTCAATGTTGGTACTATATGAGTACCACTTTTAGAATAATGAATAATAAATTTATTCGTAGGTGTTTTTTCACCTGTATTATTATTAACATTTACACCTATTTCTCTATCAATTATTATTAACTCTTTTTTATTCCATTCACCTTTCTTATTAAACTGTAATTTCCCAGTCCCAGCATATTTATTAACAAGTTCTTGTGCCTTTTCAATAGAAATAGTTAAATAGCTTCTACCATCAATAAAATTATTATGTCCTATGATATGTTTTCCTTGTTTTCCTTCATGTATAGTCTTATCTAACAATTCAATATACTCTTTTGCTTTTTCTACAGTATCAATTTTACTTTTCTCTAGTTTAATAAGCCCATAACTTCGCTTAATTTTACGCCATCTTTCAATATCATTATACTTCAAATCCTGGAATTTATCAAAAGTCTTTACTGGCATATCTTTTCCTAAAACTTCTTTGTATCTCTTATACTGCTTCTTATCACTTGCCTTATTTATTAATTTCTTTTTCATTATTTCAGCTTGGTCTTTTCCGTATTTATCTACAACATATTTTTGATACCATTCTTTATAATTCATGTCCGCAGGTACTAAATAAGTTTTACCTGTCTTTGGATCTCTTGCTCGTCTTTTTATTCCTTTTAATGTATCTGGACCTAAATAAGCTCTTGTAGTACTTCTGCAAAATGGATGCATTGGCGGCATGTTTTTTCCCGCTACTCCATCTTTAACATTAAAAACTTTTCTATCTAATGACTGGCATATAGTACTTGTTCTATTATCTAATGTAGCAACATAGATATATTTCTCTATACCACATTCCTTATAGCTTTCCATTTCTGCAGCATTAGCCATGTAAGTTGTTTCAGTTCTTACTAGTCGTATAGCAGCGTACTTACCATACTCTGTGTACTCTTGTAATTCTCTAGCCATCTTATCAATACTTTTGCCACTCATAAAACCAGATGTTATTATCTCTGTTAATTTTTCGGCTAATACGTCAGTATTGTGCCATATTCTTTCCGAAAAGTGTTTACCGCTCCATGGATTTTTTAATATAGTCTCTATAGTTCTTGTAGACATTGCAGCTATATCAAAACCTATACCCAATCCTTTTTGTATGTCGTATATTTGTTTGTAATACGCTTCATTAATTGTATCTATATACTGACTTGTAGAAGCTCTTAGTTCTACATCTGCTATCATTTTAGACTGTATATATATATCTTGCTTTAATGCTTCTAATCGTGTTATACGTGCTTTATAAGCTGGGGCATTGAGTATACTTAATAATCGTCTTTTTATATCTTCATCTTGAATATGTTTTATTTTGTTTCTGATTCTATTTAATTCTTTTACAGATATTTTGCTGTTTAATAACTTTCTAGCTTCCCTAGGAGATAACTTCCCAGCTGTAGAAAACTTATCGTATATTTTTCTTATTTCTTCTTCTATGTCTTTGACAGCTTTATCATATGCTTTAGTTATTGTCTCAATTGTTCTATCACTATTTTTGTGATAAATAGCCATTCTTTGATTGGCTCTGTTCTCCCAATACTTACTATTCTTCATCGTTACCATCTACTTTATTGAAATTATAAGAACCAAATGTTTTAGCTGCTCTATCTACTTTTTCTTTTCTTTCTTTTTTAAGTCTTTTTAATTCAGCCTCGACATCATCTACCCATGGATGGTTCGCTATAATAGTTTCTTCTGATATTACATCTTGTGAAGCCACACAGTTGTTAATTGCTTCTGTTTCGTTTATTTGAATATCTCTATTGAATATAAGTTTTACATCTTCATTGTAGTTACCCTGTCCCGTTTCTGATAGATATATATTTACAAAATAAAGTAATTCCTCAAATGCCCTCCTAAATTCTACTTCTAAATGATTGCACTTTAAATCAAGACCGGAATATAAAAACTTTAGAGCTATTCCACTAGGGTTATTGCCAAATTTGTCTAGGTCCATATTTACGCTTTGTCCAAACTCTTTAATATCTCTTTTAAGCTGTTCAAAATGTTCTTTTGCTGCTTGAATGTCTATAGATGGATTAAGTGTATCTACTCCACCATATTCAGGGTCATCTATTTTTACGGCCCTATAATAGTTTAAATCTCTCATGAACTCTGCAAGGTCTTGCCCACCGTAACCTTTTAGGATATAAATTAAATTTTTAGTCTCTTCGATAAAGTTTGCTATATCGCTTCTTGTTTTATCATAGTTATCAATTAGCGATTTAATAAATCTTATATCGGGATATTCTAACCTATTATTTTTAAATGCTATAAATGGAACTTTACCCCAACTCTTTCCTTCCTCGCCTTTTTTATAGTGCGGAATTGGACCACCTTCATGACTTTCTATATCTCGTATTAAACTGTTGTCTTTTAAAATATAGAAATTCACTTCATTATCGGTATAATATTCTACTTTAGTAACTGTTTTCTTCTCTTTACCTTCATAAACAATAACATTGTAATACCTAATCATGCCATCTAATTCTGTGTGAGTACTATCTTTCCAAAGCGGTACACATTGTTCTGAAGGAATAATCATAGTCTTAAATTGCCCTTGTTCATCTATATATACATAAAGCCATGCTATTCCTTTATTACTTGCTTCCGTTCCTAGATTTGCTAATGTATACTGAAAATATTTACCTAGAACATTCTTAATCTTTTCTATGTAATCTTTATTATCACATTGCAATGAATAATCTTTAGTTAATAGATAAGCTATTTTTTCATCTACTAGATTTTTAGCAAATCCATGAGCTAACTTGTTATTCGCTTTCGTTTTATCTGTAACTGCTCCATTTTCTGTATATCTTAATATTTGTCTATCGAAGATGTCATTTTCTACTCTGTAGTATTTATCCCCTATTATCATCCATTTTCTTTTATCTGAAGCATTAAATTCTTGTATTTCACCCAAAAGTATTTCTTCTATAGTCATTATGTTTATATCGTTTTTAAATAAATTAGAAAAATTAAACATGTTTCCACCTTCTTTATTTGAGTATTTTAAGTCCACTATTTCTCATATCGTCTTCAAGTGCATAGCGAACAGCATCTATGCTATGATTATTTTTATCTGGATAATTAGCTTTAAAATTACCTTCTTTGTCTTTTTCTAACTCATAATTAAGGAATTCTCTAGCTGTATTAGGACATCTTTTAGGGTCAATTATAATTTCTTCTAAATCTTGTAGAAATTTAATTCCGTAATCTACGCTATCTGGACCCTTCTTAGCTCCTTTAATCCTTAACCCATATTCTTTTAATTCTGCTATAGATTTTGGCTCTGCACTATCAGCTACAATTAATTTGTTGCTTGTATTCTCCTGTTTAATTAATCTTGCTGCTTTTCTATTGCTTAACCCAACTTTGTATATCTCATAAAAAATATATAATCTACGTCTAGTTTTATCGTAATGGCATACAACATAAGCAAATGGGTCTACTGCATAACCAAAGTCAATTCCTCTTTTAATCCTGTCAAATCTAGCTATTTCTTCATCTGTAATTTCTCTTTTAGTTACATTAGTAAATACTTCTCCACCTGTACCAGTAACTTCTCCTAAATACTCATGTCTATATGCTTTTTCATTAACTTTTTTAAGATGTTCTGCCTCAATAAAAAACTGTTCCCCAAGCCATTCTTTAGGAACAGTTAAATAAGTACTATGGTGTACTTTTCTATCAGGATATTTAATTGTAACTTCATTATTAACCCAATTTCTTTGACTATCTGGTGGATTGAAAGAATAAAATACATCAAACTTACTTCCCCCACGCAGTAAAGACTGATTGATAATTCGAATTTCTTCCATTCCATTGAATTCATCAACTTCTTCATACCATACATAACGAATATATCCAGACTTAACCTTGATTGATTTTATTTTTTTTGGTTTATCTGCTCCCCTAAATATAATCCTCTGACCTGTCGGAGCATAAATAAGTTCCAATGGACTTAATCTTGCTATCCAGTAATCCGAAACACCTAATTTATCTATAGCCCATAGCAATTGTTCATAAACGCTATCTTTTAGATTTATGCCAACTTTCCTTAATGCTACTGCATGAGTACCAGGATTTTTCATAATACCAAGAATGATTTCAATACTTATAAATGATGACTTAGTAGAACCACGACCACCTTTCAGCCAATAGTGAGTATATCTGTTATTCTTAATGTCATTATGAAGTTCATAGAATGAGGGTGCTATTAACTCTGACAGCTTAATTTTTTTCATTTTTATCTTCTTCCTCTATGTCATCAATTATTTGTATAGTCGCAACTCCATCAATTTGTTGTCTTTCTGTCCACATTGCATATCGTTTACCTAAAAGTTCTGCAGCTTTAATTCTCTCTTTTGCTGATACTTGTTTCTTTATAATTCTTGCTTTACTTTCAAAATCTCCTATATTTTCAGTTACAACCACTTCTTCTTTTTCTTCTCCTCTCATTACACTAGTTAGGTATTTTAAAACCTCTTCTGCTTTGGCTATTCTTTTATCTTCAAGCTCTTTAAGCTTTTTATCAATATAAGTTTTAATGTTAGGTTTTGTTAAGTTTTCGGCACCAATAAATCTTGCTGTTTTTTCACTATATCCTGCTCTAATAGCTGCTTCAGTAGCGTTACCAGTTTCAATATAATAATCACAAAATCTCTTCTGCTTTTCTGTTAGCTTCACATCACCTCACCTACCCTTTTATTTTTGAGCATGAAAAAAGAGCCACATGGGCTCTTAATTATTATTAATATGCTAACTTATATTTTCTATATAATTTCTCTAATTCTTTTATTTGCATTTGTAATTCTTTTACTTCTTCTTCTTTTAGATTTTGAATAAACTCTGATAATTTAGAATTACTGTTTTGTGCGTTAAATTCAGCAATCATAGATATTTTTGTTACTGCACTTTTAATTACTTCCTTATCATTATTTTCTTTAATTATTTTTTGAAAATCTGAAATTCTGCTATAATCATATGTATTATTTATTATACTATAGTTTTCTTTGCAAACTGCTATTAACATGTCACCTACATAATAAATGTACGGAATTTTTCCTCTTAATTTTTCGTATAAATTCATACATCCATCCCCCTCCCTACTTCCATTATTCTCCATAGGAAAAGGTAATCCTTCACAAATCGTTCGCAAATTTCGACATAAAAAGAGTGCAGCCAGCAGCCACACTCTAGAAGGGGGAACTATATTATACAAGTAAGTAATACTTAAACCGTAGGTTGATATAATATATTAATTCTATTTCCTACGGAGAATATATCATATAATACAGTAGCACCCTGTATGGGTGCCTTTACTATAGCAGTGAATATATCACTAAGCTCTCTAATTTAAACTTATCACAACTAAATTTCTTAAGTAAAGCAACTAAAACGCAACTATTTAGCAACTGGCTCAACTTCAATTGCTTCTACACCAAATAATGCAACTGCTAACTTATTTATAGCTCTATTTTTTATCTCTCTACACCAAAATTCACTATACTTAGCTTCATAAGCTATTTCAAACCATTGTTTAGTTTCAAAATACCTTTTTTCTATTATCTTCCTTTCTGAATCATTTAATGTTTCTAATGCTTTTTCTATTCTATTTACTAATCTTTTAGTTTTCTCAATTCTATTTTTCAAAATCTCTTTTTGACTTATTATGTGTAGTGCTTCATTTTCAACAGTTTTATTAATCTTATATGTAATACCAGTCTTTTCGTTTTCGTAGTTAATAGCAGTTGCTCCTACAGGTTCTAATTCTTTCAATTCTGTTTCCATGTTTTCTATGCTAATTTTTAAAAATTTATAGTTATACAAGAATTTTTCTGTTGCTTTATAGTAGTTCATCTTATGCCCCCTTTGTTTCAGCTTTAATCTAACGTATAATGTCAAAATATTCTTCAAATGTTTCTTTGCATATTTCAATCCAAGCTAAATCGGTATCACTATCAATAGACACAAGTCTAATGTCTCCACCAATAAGTCTAAAATCACCTTCATCATCATTAATAGTCCACTTACTTCCCATTTTTACAACTTTATATTCGCCTGTATCAAATCCATCATCATTAACTATTGGTATTATAAAATTTTTTATACATTTTATCATTTTCGTCACTTATCCTCCTTAATTTTTAATAAAAAGATGTACTCATCAGGTATATCCTTATGTCCATTTGCCATTCTTCCAAATTCTTTTTCAGGTATGTCGCATAACTTAGCTGCTTCTTTGTACGTGTATCCTCTATATCTACATGCTTCTCTAATCCTTTCCGGAACTATAAAATCTACTTCTTCTATTTTGGGTTGATATCTTACTATTGGATTAAAATAACTCATATTCTCACCAACTTCCGACTAAATCTTATTTTAACAACACTAAAGATATTGTAATAATTTTTCTGCTATATCTTTTCTTACTAAGTTTACTAATACCCCTTGATGAAAATTGCTATATTCTGCACTTATTGTTATCAATAAATTATTTTCTTCTGCCTTATTTGCTAATTCCTTTAATTGTTCTATTGTAAAATTTTCAATTGGTCTAGTTTGAATATGATTGCAACTTAAAACATCTTTTATTATTTCATTAATCATCTTTACCCCTCACTTTCCTCTAGTATACCAACTTCCTTTAAATAGTTTTTAATTGTTAACATTTCTTCGATAGTATAGGGATTTGCATTGGCGTATTTTAGGTTTGACGCAGGGTTTCTGTAAACAATTTTAAAACCTCTGTCTGTTATTAAAAACTGTGTATGGTATCTTTCAATTTCACGACCGTCTAGTTTTACGTCATATTTTACAATTGCAAAATTATAATTTGTTTTGCTTTCATCCCATGCCACAACTTCAATTCTATTGTCTCCCCAAGACGAACCGAAACACAGCTCTGCTAATTTGTTGATTTGCTCTTGAGTTAGTTTTAGGGGGTTATTCAATCGCATGGTTTTAGTTCTAAAAAAACATAACTCAAACATATATTCACCTCACAAAATCTTATTTTAGTTACATTCGATAACCATATTCTCTTTCGTATTCTTCTTCAATTTCAGCACATTCTATATGCCAAAGTTCGCACCAGCACTCACTTGTTTCGGGATTGTCTATACCATTTTTATATATACTGCCATTATTTATATCTTCTTTAGAAATTAGTTCTCCACATAAGGGACAGTAGACATCTTGTTTATCAGTATCAATTATTTTCCCTGTTATGGTTTTATATTTCATAATTAACATCCTCCTTTCAGCATTAATATCTTAATTCTCGATTGATAATTAAATCTTAATATTCACCTCGCAAAATCTTATTTAAGTGTAATCATTTAGTTACTTGTATTTGTTCCTAAATTATGTTATAATTTACCAATTAATAATATTTTTAGGTGGTGTCCCTATGGATATTAAAGAAGCTTTCTCTTTTAAAGGTCGTATTAGCAGAATGAATTATTTTTGGTATCAACTATTTGTAGGTATTCCAATAATATTTCTTCAAATTTTATATAATGTTTTTTTAGCTGATAAAATATTGTTAGCATTAATTGTTCTTGTTCTTCATACACCTTTAAGCATAATTCTTATTTGTAAATCAATACAACGTTTACATGATATCAATATTTCAGGAAAAGTTATTTTGGTTCCATTTGTAATTGTTTTTCTTCATGTAATTACACCTAACTATAACTTTCTTCCTTTTTTAATGGTATTTCAAGTGTCTTTATTATTAATAAGAGGAACTGAAGGCTCTAATAAATATGGTGAAGCACCTCTCGAATGAAGTTATGATTAATATGATTAAGAAGTTGTCATGTAGGCAATTTCTTTTTTTGTACTAACATTTTAATTTATTATTGATAGTTAACTCTTATTTTTCCTACCGTTCATATATCCACCAATGCATTACTTCTTCAGCAGTTTTCCAATTAGTTCACTTCCTTTACAGTGATTTCCGTTCTAGGGTTTTTCTTATCATAGTTCCCTTTTAAATTTAGCTGTATATTCTCAAATGAATCATCCTCTAAAATCCCACACTTAGTTAATCCATCTAGCAAAAACTTTCCTGAATAGTTATCTGGATCTCTTCTTTTTCTATCACCAAAGAAATACTCAATTATAACCTCAGCCTTTTTAAATGGCCTATTAGGACGCTTTTTAATTGCTGACCTAACTAACCACTCCCATTTTTGTTTTTCTACTCGATATTCATGGAAGGAATGGCTATTCCCCATATATTTGTTATTAGATGGTGGTATATCAAATATAATTATTTTTACTTCATTCACTAGCCCTCACCACCTGTATAACCATACCAAAACGATTTATTTTCTCACTTTCCCATTTATCAATAGATTTTTTATCGAAAATTTTTTCTAGCTGTTTAATCATTATCTTTACATCTGCAATTTCTTCTTCAACATTGCCCGTTCTGCTAATAAGAAACTTACAAATTTCTTTTTGTAGCTCTGAAAGTTCTTCAACTGCCTTTATAAGTTGAATTTCCTTCCCAAAAACCTCAATAGCTTCTGCATATATGTCCAACTTTACGCCCCCTTTAATTCTTTTAAAATCTTTTTAATATGCCTACTTACTTTAGACTGAGCAATACCAACTTCATTAGCAATTTGTCGCTGTGTATAACCGCTAAAATATAATTTTATAATTTTTTGTTTTCTTTCTGGCATATTTTTAATTTTGTTTTTAATTCTTTCAATCTTTAGAATATTGATTATCTTTTTATCTAAATCAAAGCTACTATCAAATAAATCTAAAAATTCAATCTCTCTGTTTTCTCTATTACTATAAATTAAAGAATTATAACTTAATACAACTAATTTCTTTTGACTTCTCTTAACAAATTTTAATATTTCATTTCTAACTACAAATTTTGCATAATATCCAAATCCAATATCTCTTTCAGGTTTATAGCTTTTGTAAGCATTCCAAAGACCTATTAAGCCAATTTGAAAAAGTTCATCATATTCATATTGATATTCATATTGTTTTATAAATGGTGTTATCAATTTCCCGATTAAAGGCTCATATTTTTCAGCTATTTCTTCAAACGTCATTTCTTTATAAAGATTTTCATTAACCTTAATTCGCTTCATAATCTTCACACCTTTTTTGACATCTTACTTTTCGATAAGACTAAACATCTTTCTCGTTTTCTCTGTTCCGTATTTATCTATAAATAAACTTAAATTTTCTTTCGCAAGCTCTTTTACATCAAATTCTTCTGCTATGCTTGGCATGTAATACTCACTTTTTCTTTTATCACAAGATTGCCCATCATACCTGTATTTGTTACCATTAGAGCATGTACAATGAGCTGCAAATTCGTATATATAATCTCCGATTTTTTTCTTGTAAAGCACAACTCCTTGGTCTAGGCATATAGGACAATTTATCTTTCTAGACATTTTTCATCCTCCAGTCTCTCCCGTTCATCACAACCGGTTCACACATTTCAGATAGTCTTGATACGATTGCTTTGCCTTTTTCACCTAATTTTGCTGCCAAATCTCCACTTCTTAAGTTGGTTGTAACAACTAAATGTTTTTCATCTTCATACCTTCTATTGATTATTTGATAAATTAGTGATGATGTGTTTTCAGTCGCATTTTCTTTTCCTAAATCATCAAGTATCAATAAATCTACTTCAGTCAAAATTCTTATTACATCACCTTCTGTTATTTCTGACCTATAGTTGTAAGTAGATTTAATTCTAGTTATAATATCAGTGATGTTTCCAAAGATAACAGAATATAAATTTCCCATAAGTTTATTAGCAATAGCTGCTGCTAGGTGTGTCTTCCCAGTTCCATAAGGACCAACAAATATGAGCCCTTTTTCTCTTTCTTTGAAATTTTGTATAAATTCCAAAGATTTTTTGTAAGCTTCCTCGTTATCCTTATTGACTTTAAATAAATCAAAAGTTCTTTTTTTAAATCTCTTGCCAAGTCCACTGTTGTTAATAAGCTCTTCACGCTTCTTTATTTCTCGTTTTGCAAGTTCTTTTTTAGCTTCTTCCTCGTTTTTTTGTATTAAATCCCTAAGCCATTTATCATAATCAAATTGTTCCATTTAACTCACCTCACCATAATCCCTCATACTGTTTGTAAAGGTCCTCTTTATCGTCATAAGTTTCAATTTTCATTGGCACTACTTTCCCTTTATTTTTCTTATCCTGGTAATCCCTTAAATGAGCTATTACGGCTTCTTTTGTAGTTAATCCGTTACTATGCCAACTTTGAAGTATTTTCTCAATATATTTGATATTTCTAACCCCACTTTTTACAGATTCTCTAATTGCTTCAATAATTACACTTGCTTCGACTTTCTTTAACCACTCGGATAATATTTCACCTTCAAGTGGTGCAATTGGATGAATATTTTTGTTAAATATATCAACTATTTTTTTAAAATCATTGTTAGTTAACGATTCACTTTCCTGCTCGGTCCCTTTTTGTTGTTGTTGATGTTTATTATTGTTTTTGTTTATGTTTAGTTTATTTAATGTGCTACTACTGTGCCCTTTTTGTGTAATCATTTGTGCCACTTTTGTGTCTACATTTATGTCTACATTTGTGCCTACTATTTGACACTCAAATGGAATTAGTCTATATTTTCCTGCTTGATTACCCTTGCCTTTTTTATATTCAATTAATGATTTTTGTACTAACATATTCCTTGCTTTATCTAATCCTTGTCTTGATAATCCTGTCATGCTTTGGAGTACTATATTGGCCACAGTAAATTCTTCAATCCAGCCTGCCTTATTGTTTATGGCCATAAGAGCATGCCATAAAGCAATTGCACCTGTTGATAAAGAATTATACATGAGCCAATCGTAGAACTCTCTAAGCTCTTTGATATAGTTCAAACTACTATCACCACTCTTTTTTAAATCTTGAGGTCTAATTTATATGTATATAAATAACTATTAATACCAATACTAATATTAGTGAAAATATACTCAATTTTTTGATTGTAATTTTTTTAGCTCTGAGGGGAGCTTGTCCCCTCTCAAGCCTAATTAAATCTGGTCTTTGCATCTTCAATCACCTACTGTTGAAATGGTGTTCCTTTAAGGTCATCAATAGTTTGTTGACCTTCTAATTGTTCAGAAGCTTCATTTACATCATCTGCATCTTCAACTGTATATTCAGCTTCAAATACGTTTTCATTTGGTACTTCTGACATATTTTCTGCTATATTAGATTTAATTGTTCCGTCTTCTGTTACTTGCCTTACAAACTCTACTTTGATTGGAGCATATTTTAAAACTTTTTTAAGTACAGTTTTCTTTGCCATTTCATCAAAATTATTTGTCCATGGGCTATATTTGCTATTGTAACTCTGGCTATACTTTTTAGCGTGAGCTATAATATCTTCTTTGCTCATTACCTCAAATCCAAAACCACCGTTAACTAGCTTAAATACTGCATAATAAGCTATAACTTCTCCTCTATCTTTTGTGGCAGGTTTATGAACTAAATTAGGTTCTAGTCCAAACTCATATTCAAACACATCATTTTCATAAACTTCTTTAGCATAGATGTTTGCAAACTCCCCACTTCTGTAAGCTAAATCAATAAGCCCTTTATAACCAAGTTGAAATTGAACTTCCATAATCCCTTTATTTTTAAAAGGAATTAGATAAGCTTGTCCTAATGGTGTATTTGGTTCAAGTCCTAACTGTGCTGCATTCATTAAAGCTCCCATAAAACTTTTAGGAGTACATTCAGCTAATTTTGGATTTACACTTATTGCAGTTAGAGCCATTCTTGTAAATCTTTCAGGAGTTATTACAGAAGGTAGTGCTTTTTTTATTTCAGGCTCCATAACCTTAATCCAGTCCTTAATTGTCTTAGGTTTGTTACTACTAACTTCTTTATTTGCTCTATTTACTAATGCATTTTTAACTTTACTACTTGCCATATTATTCATCCTCCTCTAAATTAACTAATTCAAAATAAGCATATTTTGTTTTAATCTCATAATTACTGTATACATCATCAATCCAGTCATATTTTTCTTTGCGCCATGCAAAATAATCTTTAACCAAATCATCAATTTCATATAAGTCAACGTTAAGTTCAATAATAGGAAAAGGTTCTTTTTCTCCATTTGGAATTTCTCTTACAATTATTGCCCCAGCAATTTTATTTTTTATAGCTTCAAGTTCTTTATAAGCATTTCTAAGCATATCTAAATCTTTAAGGCTAATAGTTACTTTTGCATCTTCTAACATCTTTCATAACCTCCTATTTAATCTGAAATCTTCTATACAAACTTTTCTTAGTGTACTGATTATATAAGTCTGGATAATCTTTTTTAAAACTCTTAGAATCAAATCTATTTGAACTGACAGTTTTCCATGTTATCTTTCTGTCTCCAATTAGAGCTAGTTCGTTTTCTCCCATTTCGACTTGTATTTCCTGCTCTATCTTCTTCTTTTCTTCATCTAACTTACTCATTAACTCTTTTATTTCATCTAGTCTTTGAAGTTTACTTTCAAATTTTTTAGAGCTAAGTTCAATAATGCTTTCAGGTTTAGATGTTGGATACATTTCTTTGATTATCTCTGCTGCTGCACTAGAACCATCTGGAGCAGGCATCTTTCTAGGTAATACATGATGGTGCCAGAAATTATATTCTATTTGCATTAAACTAGTGATAATATCTTCATCACGTTCAATTCTCTTATATATAAACTTTTCATTACCGATTAATACTGCTATCCACCAAGCCTTATAACCTGTAACCATCATGTAATGATGACATTGAATTTCATAGTGTGGTGGTATTTCTTCTTCCCATTCCTTCTTAGCATAGGAATTTGTAACTTTACACTCTAATCCTTCATCTCTACCAACTATAAGCCTATCTACATTTGCTAACATGAATAAATATTTAGGGTGCTGTAGTATTGCATTTTTACGTCTTACTTTTAATCCTGTTGCTTCACAAAATCTCTTAGCCACATAATCTTCTAAGTCCCTACCTATTCTCATTCTTTCGTTATCCTCTACTGGTTCTGACTCACCAATTTTATCTAAATAAACTGCTATTGGACTTTTCCAAGGATTCATACCACAAATAGCTCCTGCGTCACTTCCACCAATCCCTTTTTGTCTATGTTTCAACCATTCTTTATAGTCTATATTTAAAGTATTTACTAAAACATTAGCTTGCATATTATCCCTCCTACATCCTATGAGCCACATTCTCACGAATGGCCATTTGATATTCAAAGCCTTGGTCTATATCAACTGTTCCTTCCAGCTCGTCTAATTTCTCATTGTAGAAAAATATCACTTCATCAATTAATCCTTCTAATTCTGTCAAGAGCTCTTCCTCGTCTCTATCATCAGTAAGTAATTCAAATGCCTTATTCATGTTTTTAAGTTCTTCTATCCTCTCGATTATCTCTTTCTTGTTCATATTTCCACTCCTTTGTGGTATAATAAAATCGGTTGTATATTTTTTGTGGGCCAATTTTAGGCTCTCTTTTTTGTTTTTGCTAATCTAGTTCTAAGCTCCCTAACTTTACCTTTGAAAAGTATGATTTTCATTCTTTTCACCTCTTTTCCGTCTTTGTTTTAAACCCATTTTTGACAAAGCTTTATCTACAGTACAATTGCTGTTAAGGCAAATAAATAATGCATACCAATTTGCTTTTAAATCATTTAGCTCTTTTTTCATCAATTTACCTCCTGTTCTTTTTTTAATCTTTCAATAGCTTTTTTAAGTATTAAACCTATCTCACTAATTTCTTCATCAGTTAAATAAAATGCTAAACTCCTCATTACAACTAATAATTTTCTAATTTTGCTAATATCGGTCATGCTTGTCCTCCCCTAACTAACTTCTTGAAATTGAATTTGATTATTACAATCCTCAATTTCTCTTAATAATTTTCCTTGTGCTTGCCAACTTTCAAGATACTGTTTAGCCTTTTCAAAGTCTTTTTTAAGAGTATTTCTATAGCTGTCAATTTGAAAATAGTCTTTAAAATCTTTCCATACACTTGAAAAGGTCTTTGTTCTTATACTCCTGCTCTTATAAGCTGGTGTATTTTTTCCTCCTAAAGCTTCTATAGCTTTTTTCTTTGCTATATCCTGTAGCTGTTTTTGCTGTCCAAAGTCAATCGTCATGTTATCTTCAAGATGTGCTACTCTATTTTGAATATCTTCAATTTCATTAACTAACATGCCAACTTGTTGATTAACTAATTTAATAGCTTGTACACCTGTTGTTGAAATTAATTGAGCTTGTCCAGTTCTTAAACTCTTTAATATTTTTCTAACCCATGCTCTAAATTTTTTAGCTTTCTCTGTTTTTGCTAACATTGTTACTTCGTAAATACCATCTTCGGTAAATACTCTTGTTTCTCTAGTTCCTGATTCCGTAATCAATTTGATTACGGAAGAAAACTCTTTATTTTTAAGATATTCGTTTCTGTTTACTAAAGTTCCAATGCTTACTCTAGGATTTGAATAATCTAATGCTTGTCCTAACTGTTCTGCAGTCATAAATATTTCATTATTATTTCCTCGATAAAAATCACATGTTACATTCCCAAACTTTTCGCTTTTAATAATCTGTAAATTTTTCATTTGTATTCCCTCCTTGTCGAAATTTGTATAAAGGGTTTCGTTCCTTCCTGTAGAAATATGAAACTGTAGTAAAATTTTCTTGAGCCTGAACTTTATTTTCAATGAAAGGTTGTGAACCTATGTTATATACAATCAAATGTCCTGAATGTAGGATTGAAATTCCTATAGAAAGTAAATATCTAATTAATAAAGAGCAAATTACTTGTCCTAATTGCGACTATAAATTAAGTAATGAAACTCTAAATAATCTTAAAAACATTGATAAAGCAATTTCGGAAAATAGTAAAAACCTAGATGATTTTATCTCAATTAAAATTGAAGGAACTATAAAAGGTTCTTCAATTGCGATTTTAAAATAGTTTAAAATACTTAAAACATCTAAAATTATTAAATTAAAGTTCAGGCTCATCTTTTATATCTAATCACAGGACAAAATTTTAATCCTTTTATACAAGCTTCTAATACTCTAATAGCTTCTGATACTAAGTAGTTATTTTCATTAAACATATTTAATATTTCTACAACCATATCTTTATCTCCACTATCTAAATCTAATTTCAGTTCTTCCTCCACAGCATTAATAAAAACACATACTTTATTTTTGTATTCTATAACTTCATTTGAAAAATCATTTTTCATCTTTCTTCATCCTTTCTTCCTTATTCTTATGTATTGTCAAAATTTGTTTGAAAGTTTTCCTCTCTTCTTTCAGTTTAATCTCTTATTATTACTTTACTAACTTCTTCCATCAACCCTTGATGTTTCAAAAACTTTTTAATGTCATCATAATCCTCACTATTAATACCAATTGACTTTATTTCACTTAAATATCTTTCTGTTGCTTCTTTGAGAAGTCGTATTCTTTTTTCTTCTTTTTGGCGAAGCTTCTCTCTCCATCCATCTTCCCTTAAATGTCCGAAAAACATTTTCTCACCTCCTTACCAAAATCAGTTCATCTCTTTCTTTTCTGAGCTCTTCAATTCTGCTTTGAATCTTTTGAAGTCTTATTTCAGCTTCTGTTAGAATCTGTTTCATAGTTTTCATCTCTACTCAATGCTCGCCTTCCTATTTCTTCAATTCTCTTTATAATTCTCTCTATATCTTCTTTTGTCTTATCTTTATAAGCATCATCATGTATTCTTATTGTTGTATTGCCTAACTTGTATTCAGCAACTATCACTCTCTCCACCTCCTCACTAAATTTTATGAAAGAAAAAATTTGTCCTATGATTGATTTTGATTGATTTTTATTTGGGAATAATATTGTTAGGCTAATTTATTTATATCTTCTTGTTTCGTTTCGTGACGTTGTGTGTTAAAAATTTTTTCGTAAGGTTTTTCAAAAAAATCAATTATTTTGTTAATTTCATATTGTGTAAAAGGATATTTGCCATTTTCTTTTCTGCTATAAGTTATCGGTGAAATATTTAATAATTTTGCCATATCCTTTATACTTATTTTTCCCGCTAACCTTAAAGTTTTTAGATTAATATTCATTCTATCCCTCCTTCTTTGTCACATTATGCAACTTCTTATCTATTATTATAATGTCACACTTTGAAAAAGTCAATACATTTTTTTTAAATCATTATCATATTTTTTCATTTTGAAACATATATTTAAAAACTATTCTTTTTGTGACATAATTATTGTAAAAAGAGGTGATTTTATATGACTTTAGGCAAAAGATTAAAAGAACTAAGACTAGAAAACAAAAAAACTGCTGAAGAAGTGGCAAAAATTTTAAGCATTGGTCGTTCAACTTTATCTAATTACGAAAATGATATTAGGAAACCCGATTATGATACTTTAAAAAAATTTGCAAGTTTATATAATGTAAGTTTAGATTATCTTCTAGGAAGAACAAATAACAGAAAAGGTATACTAAAAGTAGAAGGCAATTTAGATAAAAATAATATTAAATATAAAACTTATAATGAAATCATAAAAAAATTAGAACAAAAACTCATAGAAGAAAAAATTATAAAACCTAATTCTCCTATACCTAATGATGTATTTGAAAAAATATTAAGGTTTGGACAAGAAGCAGCTATAGAAATTCTGAAAACACGAAAAAAGCAGGATGATTAAAAATCATCCTGCTTTTTACAACTCATTAGGCTTTTTTATTTTTGTTATTAACTTATCTATGTAATTATCTATTTCGTTATCTTTTAAATTTTTAATTGATACTAATAATTTTAACAAATTATCACATATCTTGTTCATCTTATTTCCCCCTTCAACTAATCCCCAGCGGCGAATACTCGAATACATGTTCGGTTATTTATATTTTAACATTTCTCTTTTTTAAATTCAATAAAAATTAGAAATATTTTCTGTAAAAATATAAAAATTTTGATATACTTAAATAAATCTTAATAAGTTTGTCTTGATAAATTGTTACTTTATAATACTATTCAAAAATGTTATATTAACTATGAGAGATGTAAATGAAGAAATAGAAAATATTAAAGAAATAGAACTTGGTTTTATATTAACTACGAGAGATGTAAATTCACGAAAGGGTGATTATGATGTCAAATGAAATATTGCAACAACTATTAAATGAAGTAAAAAATATTAATAAAAAATTAAATTCAATGGACGCTGAAATTAAAACTATTAACCAACGTCTTGAAAATTTAGAACAAGGTCAAAATCGTATTGAACAAAAACTTAATGTAACTCACGACCAAGTATTTAGAAATACAGAAGGTATTAACTCTATTAAAGAAGAACTTGATACTATCGAAGCTGTCACAAAAGAAAATCTTTATGATATTGCTAAGTTAAAACTTATTAAATAAACTGGACTTTGTTCAGTTTATTTTTTTTAATTGTGTTTCTATTCTAATTTTTGACCTGTCACCTTTATAAATAAATAAAGAATATATATTATTTTCATTATTGTTTATGTCCAAGCACTGTTTACTTACTGTTTCCTCACTGTTACTTTCATTAGTTTTAAAAAGTTGATAAATATCGTAATTTACTACTTTATAGTATGTATACTTTCTGTTATCTTTTTGTTTCTGTATAAAAATAGAACATGTATTCGATAATAAAATGTCGAATAATTTATTTTAAGAAAAATTTTTGTCTGTTCGACAATATTTTCAAGATTTTGACATAATAATTTTTATATAATTTAAAGGAAACTAATGAAAGGAGTTGATAAATTTGAAAAAATTTTTAAAATGGTTAGGAATTGGATTTGTTGTTTTAGTAGTTATAGGAGCTATAGCTGGAGGTGGTGATAATAATTCAACTGAAACTCCTAAAACAGAAATACAAGAAACATCAACTAATAAACAACCAGTACAAAATAATGAAGAATCTACAAAACAAGAAACTAAAAAGCCTAATTTAGAACTAATTGAACACACTATTAAATCTGATAGTTTTTCCAAATATGTTGTTGGAACAATAAAAAATAACACAGATAGAAAATATGGATACGTTCAAGTTGAAATTAATATTTATGATAAAGATGGAGCACAAATAGGAAGTACAATGGATAACATTAATAATTTAGCTCCCGGTGCAACATGGAAATTCAAAGCTCCAATCTTAGAAGATGAAGCTGCTAGTTATCAAATAATAGATATTTCAGGATTTTAACAGTAAAGCTGCTTATATAGCAGCTTTTGTTTTTTTGTTAATTCGACAATTTTTTCTAAATTTCAACATTATTATTTGATATACTTAAATAAATCTTGATAAATTGTTACTTTACAAATGCTACTTAAGGAGGTTTTTTATGAACAATATACTAATATCAACAGGTGATATAAAAGACAATTATCAAATTATTGACACTATCTTTGCAATGGATTCTCATAAAGAAAGTTTTTTTAAAAATGCCGACCCTAACAAAGCTTTTAATAAAGTTAAAGAACAATTAAGACAAGAATGCAAAAAAATTGGTGGAAATGCTGTTATTAATTGCTTATTTGAATATCGTGTAGCCCTTGATTCTGGTTTAATAGGTTCTAAACAAGTAATTGAAATATTTGCTTACGGTACAGCCGTAAAAATTTTATAATTATTACATAATACTTCTTTTTATAAAAGATTTCTAAAATTTTATATTAACTATGAAAGATGTAAATTGGTAAACATATTCCAGCAGTGAATACAGTAATTAAGTTTTATATTAACTATGAGAGATGTAAATATGGTTAAAAAGAATGTGAATATACATCTTGTAAAACAAGATAATTCTTGGATAATAAAAGCTGATGAAGATTTAGCAAATGCAATTACTGGAAATTTAATAGAAATGGCTAAAGCCTTTGGTAACTAATTTAATTTCAAAGCTACTTTCGAGTAGCTTTTATTTTTTCTGTAATTCGACAAGTTTTTTAGGATTTTGACATGCAAAACATTGTATAATTCGATTTAAAAAGGAGGTGGTAAATTTAGTTTGGATGCATATGGAAATATTAGAATATTTTTAAATTATCCAGTTTAAGCTTTCCCCAATATGATATAATATAGATATAAATATTATGTTGCGGGAGAGATTATTATGAATAAAACTAAACTTATTAAATCAGTATTAAAAAATCAAAAGAAAGCTATTAACAAAAAAACAGAACTCGAAAAGGAATTTAACAAGGAGTGGAACAAATGGGGGAATATTACGAAAAAGGAAATAAAATTCCTTTGATTTATTTTATGTATAAAGATATTGAAATGATTAACTCTTTTTATTCTCAAGTGTTTAGTGGAAATTTAATTGGTATTAATAAATCTAGTAGTTCTGAAATAGCAGTAAGCACTGAGTTAAGTTCTGAATTAAAGGTTTTTAATGCTGCTAAAAATACTAATGACATGAATTCTCAAGCAATTGAACATAATATAGACCCTCATGATTCAAAAATTATTGATTTATTTAATGAATTGTCTAATAATCTTGAAGAAAAATCATTAGAAGAATATGAAAATGGACAACTTATTAAGCTAAAAGGGTCTATAAAAATAAGAAATTTAGATGCAATACAAAATGCATTGCCTATCATGGAATCACTAGGATTGTTAGAAGAGTTAAAAACACCTTTAGATTTTCCTCATAAAAAAAATAAAAAATATAATTTATATAAGCTTATTAAAGAAACTTTTAATTTAATCCCAAAAGGTATTGAGCTTGAAATTAAAACTTCATATAATGAAAATATAATTGGGCTAATAAAAGAAGAATATCTAACATACAAGTCTACTGATCTTCTAAAAGTATTTGGAAGTACACTCCCAGGAGAATGGGAAATGATAGGAATAATAACAAAGAGAAATAAAAATAATTATACTTTCACTTCGAAATCTATGTATAGACAAGCTACTGACGAATTATCTACTTTATTAAATGAATTTATTAATTCTGATGGTCCTGAATACGCAATAATTCCTGTTGTTATTTATAAAAATGTAATATATTAATATTATATATCTAAAGCTACTTTCGAGTAGCTTTTATTTTTTTCTTGCAAATAATATAATTATATTATCATAATATATGATATAGAAAGGAAGTCTAAATTGTATTGTATGTATTTAAGAAAATCAAGAGCCGATATAGAAGCAGAAGCTCGAGGAGAAGGTGAAACTTTAAAAAGACATGAAAAAATTTTGTTTGATTTAGCAAAAAAAATGAAAATAAATATTACTAAAATCTATAGAGAAATTGTATCTGGAGAAACTATATCAGCTAGACCTGTTATGCAGCGACTGCTAACCGATATAGAAAACGGTATGTGGGAAGGTGTATTTGTAGTAGAAGTAGAACGTTTAGCACGTGGAGATACTATTGACCAAGGTATAGTCGCACAAGCTTTCAAATATACTAACACCAAGATTATTACACCAATGAAAATATATGACCCTCAAAATGAATTCGATGAAGAATATTTTGAATTTGGATTATTCATGTCAAGAAGAGAATATAAAACGATCAATAGGAGATTACAAAGAGGTAGAATAGAATCAGTTAAAGAAGGAAAATATTTAGGAACTATAGCTCCTTATGGATATAAAAGAAAAAGATTAGAAAAACAGAAAGGATATACATTAGAAATAATTCCTAATGAAGCAAAAATAGTTAAATTGATATATGATTGGTATACAAGCTCTAATAGAATTGGTGTATCTATCATAGCTCGTAAACTAAATGAAATGAAAATTCCTACTAGAAAAGGTGGAGATTGGACTACTTCTACAATTAGGGGTATACTATCTAATCCTGTTTATATAGGCAAAATTCGTTGGAATTCTCGTCCTCAAATAAAGCAAGTAGTAAATGGAGAAATAATAAAAAAACGTCCACGTGCTAATAAAAAAGATTGGATATTAGTTGATGGTTTACATGAAGCAATAATTGATGATGATACATTTAATCTTGCACAAAAATATTTATCAGAAAATCCAACTCTTCCAATTCCAACTAGATATGTCACTAAAAATCCACTTGCTGGGTTAATTGTTTGCGGTATATGTGGTAGAAAAATGAACCGTAGACCTTATAAAAATTATCCTGATACTCTAATGTGTGTCGGTCCTACTTGCACAAATGTAAGCTCTCATTTATATTTAGTTGAAAAAAAATTACTCAACGTATTAGAAGCATGGTTAAATAATTATAAATTAGACTTAGCTTCTAAAGAAAAAAAACAAGAAAGTAATTTAGAAATAGACATAATAAAAAAATCTATAAAAAATCTTGATAAGGAATTAGAAACTCTAAATAAACAATCTAATAGTTTACATGATTTATTAGAACAAGGAGTATATTCTGTTGAAACATTCTTAGAAAGGTCAAAAATTATAAATGACAAGATTAATATTGTTAAAACTAATAAAAAAGAATTAGAAGAAAAACTAAATAAAATTTATATTACAGAAAAAAACAAAAAGATTTTAATCCCTAAAATTGAAAGAGTAATTGAATTATATTGGAAATTAAAATCTGCTAAAGAAAAAAATGAACTGCTTAAAGAAGTAATAGACAAAGCAATCTATATAAAAAAAGAAGGTGGGCGTTGGAGCAATAAAATAGATGATTTTACTTTAGATTTATATCCTAAATTACCTGAATAATTTTACTGATAACATGGTGGTACAGAAGAATTAGCTCATTGGGAAATAATAGGAACAATCGTATGGAAATTAGTTAAAGATGCTCCCATAGAAAAAATAAAGGGAACACCATTTGAAGCTCATTTCGTAAGTCATGGTAGAAATCCATTTCCTCATAATGCAGCAGGTTATGCATGGACAGCAACTTTCATACAATCAAAAGAAGACCCAATAGCTAATTTATATGAAGATTTAGCTGCTGAACAAAAAGCTAGAGCTACCTATGAAACTCTTATAAAACTTTCAGATGACCCAGGCGTAACCGATGCCCTCAAATTCCTTCATCAAAGAGAAATAATACATTTTCAGCGTTTTGGAGAAGCATTAGTTAAAGTAGAAGATTATTTGAATTCTAAACATATTTTTTAAACTTACAAAAAAATAATAAAATATATAGTTTGAATTAGCAAAGGAGAGTCTTAATAAACTCTCCTTTATTATTAATACTAATGTATTGCAAATAATCCGGGTATTCCTCCTGTATGAATAAAAACTACATTTTCATTTTCTCTTATATAACCTCTTTCTATCAAATCAATTAATCCTCCAAATGCCTTTCCTGTATACACAGGGTCTAGAATTATTCCTTCATTTTTTGCAAGTAGTTTTATAGCTTGTGTACCAATTTCAGATGGAATAGCATATCCCGGTCCAACATAATCTTTTAATACTACTTCTTTTTCATTTATACAAATATCACTTTCTAATAGCTTAAGAGCCCCATTAACTAAATTACTGATTTTCTTTTCAAAATCTTTTTCAGGTGAAACCATTACACCAGTTACTTTTGTTTTTTTATCCAATAATTTAACTCCAGCTATAATACCTCCTTGTGTTCCACCTGAGCCAGATGCACAAACAATATGGTCTATATTAACTCCGATTTCATCTGCCTGTTTAAATAATTCAAATGCACAATTTATGTATCCCAAAGTCCCTAAAATGTTTGAACCTCCCATTGGTATTACATATGGCTTTTTACCTTTTTTCATTAACTCCTCTGATAACTTTATAGCTTCATCATATACTTCACTAGTAGAATCAGTATCAATAAAATATATCTTAGCATCTAAAATATTATTTAGTAATAAATTACCTTTTGTATCTGTAACTCCTCTTTTCTTCAATACTAAAATAGGTTCTAAATGTAATTTTCTACAAGAAGCAGCTGTAAGCATAGCATGGTTAGATTGAGCACCACCTATAGTTATGACTGTATCACATCCCTTATCAATAGCATCGGCTAAAAGAAACTCTAACTTTCTAATTTTATTTCCTCCAACTCCCACTCCTGATAAATCATCTCTTTTTATAAATAAATTTACATTAAATTTGGAACTCAAATTTTGTAATTTCTTAAAAGGAGTAGGAAAAATACCTAATTTTTTTCTTTTAAAATTACTTATTTTATACATCAGCATCCCCCTTTACATTTAATTATCCTTTTATATATATTCTTTAAATATTTAAATAATCCTCTAGAATATGTACAGCTTTAAATTTTTTATTTGTTAATTACTGAAACAATCATTATTATGTAAAATAAAAATCACAGGAAAATTCCTGTGATTTTTATTTTACATTTAAACCATGTTTTTTAAACACTGATTTGACTTTTTCTATAATTTCTTTTGTAGGGGCTTTAGTTTTTTTAAGCCTATAATCATATCCTAATTTTTCCCATTTGTATTCTCCCATCTTATGAAAAGGCAAAATCTCTACTTTTTCTAAACTTTTTAATGTCGACAAAAACTCTGCCATTTCTTCAATAATATCTAAATCATCAGTTAAATTGGGAACTAAGACATACCTTACCCACATAGGCTTATTTATTAAAGAAAGATATTTTGCAAATTTTATAGTAAGCTCTAAATTTCCTCCAGTTATTTCTTTATATTTTACCTCATCAAAAAACTTAATATCTAAAAGAACTAAATCCGTATAGTTTAAAACTTCTTTTACATTCTCAAGCTTTATACATCCAGATGTATCTAATGCAGTATGAATACCTTCCTCTTTACATTTCTTAAACAACTCTAATACAAAATTAGATTGTATTAATGGTTCTCCACCACTAACTGTTATTCCGCCCCCCGAAAATTTCATATATGACTTGTATTTTACAACTTCTTCCATAATCTCATTAACAGTAACTTCTTTACCATCTTCTATTTTCCATGTATCTGGATTATGACAATATTGACATCTTAGTGGACATCCCTGCATAAAAATTATAAAACGAATACCCGGTCCATCTAACGTCCCACACGTTTCAACCGAATGAATTCTTCCCTTCATATTAACACCACTTTTATACACAAAGTATTTTAAAAAGCTTAAAAATGTTCATGGAATGTTCTTTTAATAACATCTAACTGCTGTTCTCTTGTTAATTTGATAAAATTAACTGCATACCCTGACACACGTATAGTCAATTGAGGATACTTTTCAGGATGTTCCATAGCATCTAATAGAGTTTCCTTATCTAAAACATTTACATTTATATGATGTCCTGTATCATTAAAATATCCATCAAGTATTCCTACAAGATTCTTAATTCTCTCCTCTATATCCCTTCCAAGAGCTTTAGGAACAATTGAAAATGTATATGATATTCCATCTTCAGCATGTTCATATGGTAGCTTTGCAACTGAAGACATAGATGCTATAGCTCCTTTTTTATCTCTTCCATGCATTGGATTTGCTCCCGGTGCAAATGGCTCTCCAATTTTTCTTCCATCTGGTGTACTTCCAGTTTTCTTACCGTATACAACATTAGAAGTAATAGTTAATATTGAAAGTGTAGGTATAGAATCTCTATATGTCTTATGTTTACGTAATTTATTCATAAAGTTTTTAACTATTTCCACGGCAATACTATCTACTCTATCATCATTATTTCCAAAAGCAGGATAATCTCCTTCTACTTCATAATCTACCGCTAATCCTTCCTCATTTCTAATAACTTTAACCTTTGCATATTTTATAGCAGATAGCGAATCTGCAACAACAGAAAGCCCTGCAATACCACAAGCAGACGTTCTTAGAATATCTTTATCATGAAGTGCCATTTGCAGTCTTTCATAAGCATATTTGTCATGCATATAGTGAATTATATTTAAAGTATTAATATACAGCTTAGCTAGCCAATCCATTACTTGATCAAATTTTCTCATTACCTCATCATAATCAAGATATTCTGAAGTTATAGGAGCAAACTCTGGTCCAACTTGAATTCCTGTCTTTTCATCTTTTCCACCATTTATAGCATATAATAATGCTTTTGCTAAATTTGCACGAGCACCAAAAAACTGCATCTGTTTACCAATTCTCATTGCTGATACACAACAAGCTATACCATAATCATCTCCATACCACTCTCTCATTAAGTCATCATTTTCATATTGTATTGAACTCGTATCTATAGAAACTTTTGCACAATATTTTTTAAAGCTTTCTGGTAATCTTGTTGACCACAAAATAGTTAAGTTAGGTTCTGGTGCAGGTCCAAGATTATAAAGAGTATGAAGCATACGATAACTAGTTTTTGATACTAAAGTCCTACCATCTATACCCATACCACCTATAGCTTCTGTCACCCACGTAGGGTCTCCTGAAAACAATTGATTATATTCTGGAGTTCTTAAAAAGCGAACCATTCTTAGTTTCATTACAAAATGATCTATTAATTCTTGAGCTTCCTCTTCTGTAATTAAACCATTCTTTAAATCTCTTTCTATATAAATATCAAGAAAAGTAGATACACGACCTATTGACATAGCTGCACCATCTTGTTCTTTGATAGCTGCAAGATATGCAAAATAAGTCCACTGTATTGCTTCTTTTGCATTTGATGCAGGTCTTGATATATCATAACCATATGACTTTGCCATTTCCTTGAGTTCATGTAAAGCTTTTATTTGTTCTGCTATTTCTTCTCTAAGTTGTACAACATGAGATTCCATATAATCCATTTCAAGTTGTTTTTTCTCTTCTACTTTATCTTCTATTAATCTATCTACACCATATAAAGCAACTCTTCTGTAATCTCCTATAATTCTACCACGTCCATATGCATCAGGCAGTCCTGTAATTACTCCAGAACTTCTAGCTCTTCTCATTTCATCTGTATAAACATCAAAAACACCGTCATTATGAGTCTTTCTGTATTTTAAAAATACCTCTTCTGTCCCTTTATCAAGTTCATATCCATAAGCATCTAATGCTTTTTTTACTACTCTAAGCCCTCCAAACGGCATAATACCCCTTTTAAGTGGCTTATCTGTCTGAAGCCCAACTATTTGTTCTAAATCTTTATCTATATATCCCGGATTATGAGAATTTATTGCTGATACTTTTTTAGTTTCTACATCTAAAATACCTTTTTCTCTTTCTTTCTTCATTAAATCTAATACTTTATTCCAAAGGTCTTTTGTCCTATCTGTAGGACCAACTAAAAAACTTTCATCACCTTCATATGGAGTATAATTTTTTTGTATAAAATCTCTAACATCTATTTCACTTATCCATTTTCCTTTTTTAAAACCTTGCCATTCTTTCATAATATAGCTCACATCCTTTTTCTTAATTTATAGATGTATGTCTATTTTAATAAATACTGTATATTGTATACAGTATTTGTTACAAACATTATACTTTGTTTTAATAAATAAATCAAGAATCTATTTAAAATTTACAATTACAAAAACTTAACTTTCCTAATTCTTTATTTAAACGTAGAATATAAAGTTTAAGTAACTTTAATTATCAGTAATTATTTTTTATCTAAATCTGTCATTATTTCAGATTTTTCAAGTAGTATATCTTCTTGTTCTCTCTTTTTATCTTTAAATGTTTTTTCAAATTCAATTGTAAAAATCCATCCCGCAACCACAGCTGTAATAGGCGCTACTAAAACTAATCCGATACTACCTACAAGAGTCCTCATTATTTCTGCACTTACAATTTTTAAGTTTATTATTCTAATAAAACTTGAATTTTTAGTCATAAATAACATAAGCAAAGTTAAATATCCTCCAGAATAAGCTAATAAAAGAGTAGTTGTCATTGTACCAATCACAGCTCTACCAATATTAAAACCTGATTGAATTAACTCTTTTGTCTGTATGTCAGGCTTTTTAATTTTGATTTCTTCTATAGAAGCTGCAACATCCATAGCTATATCCATTGCAGCTCCTGAAGCACCAATTATAATAGCAGCATAAAAAATATGTTTCATGTTGAGATCAAGATGTCCACTAAATACAAGTGTTTCTGCAAAAGGTGAAGTCATTCCATGAAGTGCCAACTTATTTCCAAAAAATATTGTTATACCTATTGTAACAAACAAACCACACATTGTTCCAACAAATGCTGCTATTCCTTTTTTTGTAAATCCAGCTACAGAAAATATTATAATAGCTGTCAATAATGTCAGTACCATTGAACTAACAAGTAAAGGTTCTTTCCCTTTTAGCAAAGCTGGAATTAAAATTTTCCATATAATAAATAAACTAGCCATAAATGAGAACAATGCTTTAAGTCCTGTAAATCTAGCATACAAAATTAAACAAAGTACAAAAACTGCAAATAAAAGCAGTTGCCAATTTTGTCTATAAATATCAATAGCTTTAACTCCTTTTATTTTACCATCCTCTTCTAATATGCCAACTATTATTTTATCTCCTACTTTATAATAATTATCAAAATCAAGTTTTCCTACTAATTGATTTACTGCTTCTAATTTCTTACCTTTATATTTCCCATTTTTAATTTCTACTATTAATGATTGAAAGCCTATTTTAGCTATTCCCGATTGAACCATTTCAGAATCATCAGTTTTTAAAACAACAGCTTTAACTTCAAATAAATTATTATTTTTATTTTCTAAACTTAAATCATTTATATTTGCCATAACAATTATAAATAGTATCAACCCTATAGTAAATAATATAGGCATAGCTTTTTTCATCAAAATTCACCCCATACAGTAAATTATAATACAAAATAGCCAGGATATAACCCCGGCTATCTTGATAAATATTGAATTGTACAATATATTTTATTTTGAAAGCTCCACACCCATTATACTTGCTAAAGTTCTTGCTATCTCTGTATTATCTTTAAAACCTGTAAATTTCTCTGAACCAACGCCAACTGCTGACATAGGTATTGATGTTCCTGAATGTGCAAAAGTAGTCCATTCTATATTTGCTCTTTTTGAAATTACATGAGTTGTAGCTACAGCTACAGGATTATAATAAGATGGTCCATATTTTGCAACATCATATTCAGCTTTTTTATCTACTAAATCCATAGCTTTAATAATTTCTGCTTTTTCTTTTTCTGTTAAATTATCCAAACCAAAATTTTCTGCTATATATTTAAAATATGCGTCTCTATCTCCATTATATTTTTTAGCTAATACATCTCCAACAGAAGCTTTAACATCAAGAAGTTCATTTAATTTTAAATAATAATTTTTAGAAAATCCTAATCCCATACCACCAGTTTCATGGTCTCCAACAACTACAATTAAAGTTTCATCTGGATGTTCTTTATAGAATTTATATGCCTCTTTAACAGCAGCATCAAATGCTAAAATATCATGTATAGCACCAACAGCATCATTTGTATGACAGGCATGGTCTATTCTTCCACCTTCTATCATAAAGAAGAAACCATTAGGATATTTTGATAAAACTTCTATTCCCTTTTTAGTTATTTCTGCTAAGCTTGGAACTTGATTATTTGTATCATGAATTCTATCAATTTCATATGGTAAATGAGATAATGTAAATGTAGCTAATACCTTTTCTTGTCCTTTTGGCTTATAATTTCTAAATTTATCAGATTGTTCTTTTCCATAAAATATCTTATATCCTTTATCAGCAAATTCTTTTAATAAATTTCTGTTATCTTTTCTCTTTGAACCATTCATACTTGGCATATCATCAACCCAGCCTTGTGGTAAGAAATGTCTAGCTCCACCACCTGCAAAAAACTCAACATTGCTATCTAAAAAATCAACTGCTATTTCATTCTCATTACTTCTACTTTCATTATGTGAAGCAAATACTGCTGGTGTCGCATGAGTTAATCTCGTTGTAGTAGCTATACCTGTAGCCATTCCTTTTTCCTCAGCTGCTTCAACAAGAGTTTTTATATCTGTACCATCTGGCAATTTTGATATTATGCCATTATTAGTCTTGTGTCCTGTAGCAAGTGCTGTTCCAGCTGCTGCTGAATCAGTTACTAATGAACTTGCAGAATATGTAGTATTAATTCCAGCAACAGGTAATTGATTAATTAATAACTTAGCCGATTTATCTCCTGTTTTTTCTTGTAAAAAATACTCTGCAATTTGTCTTTGTGCAGCACCTAATCCATCACCTATAAAGTAAAATACATACTTTGGAGCTTTTTCTACTGTAGCTGCTTCAGCTATGGCTGGCTTAAATAAATTTGTTCCATCTTTAAAGCCTACAATACCATTAGCAGCTACCAAAGTAACAATTAATACTGCTAAAAATAGCTTTGAAAAAAAACTGTTCCTCTTAAACATTTTCAATTCTCCTCCTTTTTAAAAATATTATTATATATTAATAATAAATATACTATTTTTATTAAATTAATATTAAATTAATGTTATATATAATTAAATTTTCATATAATATTTTTCATTTTTACACTATTCTATAGAAAAATAAATATCCCTTCTTTTATTTGTTTAAAATTTTCTTAAATTTTTGTATTATCTGTCTTATGCTATTTAATATTATACCTTTCTAATTTTTTATATAATCCCGTTCTACTAAGACCTAATATTTTAGCAGCCTTGTTTTTATTTCCGTTTGTTTTTTCAAGACACTCTCTTATTACATTCTTTTCTATTTCTTCAATAATATCTTTTAATGTCTTTTTTGTATCTAGATAACTAATTTTTTTATTTTGCCTTAATCTCTTTGGCAAATGTTTTGGCTGTATTATTAAATCAGAATCTAAAAGATTAATTGCTCTTTCTATTACATTTTCAAGTTCTCTTATATTTCCCGGCCAATCATACGCTTTTAAATATCTTAATGCCTCACTTGAAATACCTTCTACATAAATTCCCAACCTATTTGAAACTTTTATTCTCAAAGCATTTGCAAGTTCTTCTATATCTTCTTTTCTTTCTCTAAGTGGTGGAAGCTTAATAGTTATTACATTAAGTCTATAATAAAGGTCTTCTCTAAACTTTTTTTCTTTAACTAATTTTTCTAAATCCATATTTGTAGAAGCAATAATTCGTACATCTAAACTTATTCGCTTATTTCCACCCAGTCTTTCAACTTCTTTTTCTTGAATTACCCTAAGAAGTTTTGCCTGCATGTGCATTGACATATCTCCTATTTCATCAAGTAATATAGTACCTCCATTAGCAAGTTCAAATTTTCCCTTTTTGCCACCTTTTTTAGCCCCTGTAAAAGCTCCCTCATCATATCCAAATAATTCTGATTCAAGTAGTTCACTAGGTATTGCAGCACAATTTATTCTTATAAATGGCCCAAATCTTCTATTACTAGCATTATGGATTGAATGAGCCAATAACTCTTTTCCCGTACCACTTTCACCTAGTATTAAAACATTTGAATCTGTTTTTGCAATTTTTTGTGCCATCTTTTTTATATCAGTAATCTTTTTGCCACTTCCTACTATATGTTCAAAAGAATATTTTGCTGTTTTCTCTTTATTTAACTCCCCTTTGTAATATTCTAATTCTTTTTCCAATCTATTTATTTTTTTACTTAATGTCATAAAGTCACTTATATCTTTAAACATACCTTTACCAACTGCTCCAATGACTTTACCATCTTTGATAATAGGTATTCGCATAGCTATCATTCGATTGCCTTTTATTTCCTGAATTTCACCAACTTCTCTAACTCCCGTTTCTAATACCTTATGAAGTCTTGTATTTTCAATAACTTCTGTTACATGCTTTCCTTCAGGATTTGGATCTTTTAAAAATTCTTTGTATGCTCTGCTCATCATAGTAATAATTCCTTTATCATCTGTAACAACTAACCATTCATTAACTGTATCTAAAATAGTATTTAAAATATCAAAATAATTTTTTTCTTCATCTACTTTGTCTAAATTGTTTTTTACATCGCAATCGCAAATATTTTTCTTTAAACCCTTGTAGTACGCTTCCATTTTCCCACCCCATCATGATTAATTAATACAATCTTTTCTGCGTTAAAAAAATAACATTTACTTCAAATATAAGTATATCACAAAACAAAACTGTTTTAAAAAATAAATTAAAACCCCTTATCAAGCCGATAAGAGGTTTTAAAAAAACTTTAAGCTCCTTTTTCTTCATACTCATTATTTAATTTATATTGTTTTAACTCTTCAATTAACAAAGGTACAACTTTATTAACATCTCCAACTATTCCAACATCTGCAACTTCAAATATAGGTGCTTCTGAATCTTTATTTATAGCTACTATAAACTCTGATTCTTCCATACCTGCTAAATGCTGTATTGCACCTGATATACCGCAAGCAATATATAAATTAGGTCTTACTGTTTTACCTGTTTGCCCAACTTGATGGTCTTTATCAATCCATCCTGCATCAACAACTGCACGTGAAGCAGAAACTTGGCCATCAAGAAGCATAGCTAGTTCCTTAAGCAGTGCAAAGTTTTCTGGTTTGCCTATACCTCTACCACCAGAAACTAATATCTTTGCTTCTTCTATATTAACTTTTTCTTTTGTTTCTTTAACTACTTCTAATATTTCAACATTTATATCTTCTTTAGTAAAATCAATAAAAAATTCTTTTATATCTCCTTTTCTACTTGTATCCCTTTCTTTTATTTCCATAACGCCCGGTCTAACTGTAGACATTTGTGGTCTATGTTCTGGACAAATAATTGTTGCCATTATATTTCCACCAAAAGCTGGTCTTGTCATTAAAAGATTTCTTGTTTCTTCTTCAATATCAAGACTAGTACAATCTGCTGTAAGACCTGTATATATTCTAGCAGAAACCCTTGGTGCCAAATCTCTACCTATTGCTGTTGCACCTATTAATACTATTTCAGGTTTTTTATCATTAATAACTTCACATAAAGCCTTTGTATAAGGCTCGGTAATATATATATCTAAATTTTGATGGTCTACATATATAACTTCATCTGCACCATGATAAATTAATTCTTCTAGATTATTTTTTATATTATTTCCTAAAATAACAGCTGTTACTTTTTCATTTAGTTTATCTGCAATATCTCTAGCCTTTCCCAACAACTCCAAAGATACTCTTTGTATTTTATTATCTCTTTGTTCTACAAAAACTAAAACTCCTTTATAATCTGAAATATTCAAATCGTTTTCCCTCCTTAAAAAACTTTTACTTATATCTGTAAATATAAAGGTAACTTTTCCACAATCGATTAATTATATGATATGTTTTTCTCTAAGTTTTTCAATAATTAATTTTGCTGCTTCTTTAGGCTGTAATTCATATACTTTACCAGCAGCCTTAACTCCTTTTGTAAATGACTTCTTAACCTTTGTAGGAGAACCTTTTAATCCAATATGTTCTACATTTACATCTATATCATTTAATCCCCATCTAACTATTTCTTTTTCTCTGTATGCTTCTAAAATTCCACTTACTGACATATATCTAGGTTTATTAAGTTCACTTAATGTAGTTATTAAACAAGGTAATTTTACTCTTATTTTATGATACCCATCTTCAAATTCTCTTTTTAAAATCAAACTATCACCGTCAAGAGTTAATTCCCTAACGTAACTTACTTGAGGCAATTTTAAATGCTCTGCAATTTGAGGTCCAACTTGTGCTGTATCTCCATCTATCGCCTGTCTTCCTGCTATTATTAAATCGTAATCTAACTTTTTAATAGCAGCTGCTAACGTACTAGATGTAGCCCATGTATCTGCACCAGCAAATGCTCTATCACTTAAAAGTATAGCTTCATCAGCTCCCATAGCTAAAGCTTCTCTTAAAGCCTTTTCTGCTTGAGGAGGTCCCATAGTAATAACTGTTACTTTTGCTCCTATTTCATCCTTTAACTTTAATGCTGCTTCTAATCCACTTTTATCATCTGGATTGATAATACTTGGAACTCCTTCTCTTATTAAAGTACCTGTTTTAGGGTCCAATCTTACTTCTGTAGTATCTGGTACTTGTTTTATACAAACAACTATATTCATGTTTTAATCCCCCTATCGTAAAATATTTCCAGCTATAACCATTCTTTGTACTTCAGAAGTACCTTCATATATCTCGGTTATCTTAGCATCTCTCATCATTCTCTCTACTGGATACTCTCTAGTATATCCATATCCACCATGAAGCTGAACTGCTTTTGTAGTTACTTCCATAGCTGTTTCAGCTGCAAATAATTTTGCCATAGCTGCATAAACACTATAAGGTTCTTTATTGTCTTTTGCCCTTGCTGCTCTATACACTAACATTCTTGCTGCATCTGTTTTTGTCTGCATATCTGCAAGAGTAAATTGAGTATTTTGGAATTTTGCAAGTGGTCTTCCAAATTGTTTTCTTTCTTTTACATATTTAATTGTTTCATCTATAGCTCCTTGTGCTATTCCAATAGCTTGAGCTGCTATTCCTATACGTCCACCATCTAATGTCTTCATAGCAATTTTAAATCCTTGTCCTTCTTTTCCTAGTAAGTTTTCTTTAGGAACTTTACAGTCTTCAAATATAAGTTCACATGTTGATGAACCTCTTATACCCATTTTAGCTTCTTTTTTACCTACCCTAAATCCTTCAAAACCCTTTTCAACTATAAAAGCAGAAATACCTTTAACACCTTTACTCTTATCAGTCATAGCCATAATTATATATGTATCAGCATAACCTGCATTAGTTATAAATATTTTTGAACCATTTAGTATATAATAATCTCCATGTAATTCAGCTTTTGTTTGTTGAGCTGAAGCATCTGTTCCTGCATTTGGTTCTGTAAGTCCAAATGCTCCTAGTTTTTCACCTTTAGCTAATGGTATCAAATACTTTTTCTTTTGCTCTTCTGTTCCAAATTCATAAATTGGTGATGCACAAAGTGAAGTATGAGCTGAAACTACAACACCTGTAGTTGCACAAACTTTAGATAACTCCTCAATAGCCATTGCATATGCAAAGTTATCTCCACCACTTCCTCCATATTCTTTTGGAATTGGTATGCCCATAAATCCATACCTAGCTAGCTTCTTTACTGTTTCTAATGGAAATTTTTCTTCTTCATCTACTTCTGCGGCAAGTGGTTTGACTTCATTTTCAGCAAATTCTCTAAATAATTCCTGTAACATCTGATACTCTTTAGAAATAGTAAAATCCATTTTTATCCCCCTTAAACTTTAAATTATTTTGCTTAGTTTGTTAATTAACTAACCTTTATAGGTATCGGCGTAAAATATTTTTATTTTACACCACTATAACAACAAGCAACATTTATGCCAAAGAAAATCTTGAAAATTCCCAAATTTATTTTTTTATATGTATTAAATATTTACAGTATCTTAACTAAAAAAATCTTTTTTATCAACATTAACAATAATATCTTGAATGTGTTAATTAAGTTTACATGTTAACTTTTTGAACAAAAATACCCTCTTTTTTATTAAGGGTATTTCTTAAATTCATAGTTTATTATTAAATTTTAAATAATCTGGAATAAAAATTTTTAAACCAGAAGATATTATTTCAAATTTAGCAGGAAGTGGTCCTCCATTTTCACCATCTATATCTATATTCATATTGCTATCATCTAAACATTTAACATAGAGATTATCAGTTTGAAAATATATAACATTTTCATTATTTATATGGTCTCCTCTTATAATCTTTAAAAACAATGTAGCAGCATCAAATATATCTATTTTTTTAAATATACATACATCAAATTTGCCATCATTTAACCCCGCTTGCGGTGCAAATTTTTTAAAACCCCCAGCAGAAGATGAATTTAAAACTGCAAACAACATTACATCTTCTACAAAAGATTTACAGTTATACTTAAATTCTAATTTTATCGATTTAAATAACTGTTTAGGTATTTCTTTTATTCCTTCAGCATAATAAGCAAATTTTCCAAATACAGTTTTAGATGCTACTGAAGCTTTTATTGCAACATCTGTAAGCAAACCAGCAGCTGCAACATTAATAAAATAATTTTCATTAACTTTACAAACGTCTATATCAATTAATCTTCCATTCCTAAACATATCACAAATTCCATCTATGTCATTTGGAATAGATAGATAGTTTGCAAAATCATTTACAGTACCAGCAGGTATAACTGCAAAAGGTAATCTTAAATCTGCCTTCATCATACCATTTATAACTTCATTTAAAGTTCCATCTCCTCCAACAACTACAATTAAATCAAATTCTCCTTCTTTAATTTTCATTACTTCATTCATTGCATCAAATTTTCCTCTAGTGTCAAATTTATCTACAGTTTTAAATATATTTTCTAATACTAATCTCCCTACAATAATTTCCAAAGATTTTTGAACTATAGTGCGACCAGAAGATGGATTGTTTATAATTTTTACTCTCATAAATACCGTTGACTTATATCTATAAAAACCTTATAGAAAGCAACGCATACCTATAAATCTTTATAGATTTATAGGTCTTACCCGATACTTCTATTATGAGGCTATAAGCCTGCATAACTCGAAGTCGCTTTCTACTTTTATAGGATTGCACAGCTTAACATTAAGCCAACGATTTCCACCTCCTATTTTATAATTTTGCTGTGCTTTTTTATTGCCAAGTAAACATATATTTCTTGCTCCATTTAGGTCAGCATTGATTATTATGTTTATAACTTCATCTTTAAATAACCCTCGCTTAACTCGCTTTCCACCCAATGCATTAGTTAAGTCTAGGTTGTATTGTAAAAACTTTTGTATTACTTTTATATCTTCTGTTAAGCTACTTACTTTAGATGTATAACTTTCATCTACAAATTTTACTTTTATTCCATAGTCTTTTGCTTTATATTCTATGTACCTTAATAATTTCCCAAATGGTATTTGTATAAAATTTTGCTTTACAGCTTTATTTAATTTGCATTTACCATTATTTTTTAGATTGTTTAAATTATTTGATAGGATTATTTCTGTTACGTTATATTTTTCTAGATATTCTAATACTCTTTTGCTAATCTTGTGAAATTGGTCGCAAAAATACCTATTTCTTTTTTCATAAAGATATGTTCTGTATTTCTCTAAATACCTTTTTCTGTTTTTGTCTTTTGTAGTCGATATTTCTTTATTTAACTTCCCTATAAATCTATTAAAGTTAGCATTGTATGTTTTATATTTTTTACCATCTATTATTAAACTTGGCGTTTCTTTATCGTCTACATATATGCTTAAAAGATTGTTTATCCCTATATCTATCCCTGCACTTTTATAGGGCTTTTCTTTTATTTCTTTTTCTTCTTTCTCATATATAAAAAGTAAATACAGCTCATTGTTTGAAAAGTTAAGATGTACTGCTTTAATTTTTTTTAAACTTCCTACTACTTTTTCTAATTCTTTATGGTTTATATATGTTCTTATCATTTTATTGTTAAGGTTTATTCCTATCTGATTTTTTCTTTTTAATGAAAATCCTTTATAACTATCTAATGGAATTGTATAGTTTGTTAGTTTTGACAGCTTTTTAGGTTTAGGCGGTCTTGCTTTATAATCTCCATTTTTTATTTTTGTGAAATATCCTTTATACTCAGATTTAACTCTTTTCATTATTTCTACTAAATTATGAATTTTAAGATCTTTAGATAGTTTTATTAAGTCATTCATTATTTGATGATTTTTATATTTATTTCTGATATAAGTTAACTTTTCTTCTAGCTTTTTCGGAGTAGTTCTTCTAAATAACGCTCTCATTATTTCATAGTCAGTTAACAACCTAAAATCTCCTATATTCTGCTTATAGTCTTGATTAAGGAGTATTATATACATGTTTTCAAAATGCCTATACTTGTAAATATAATCTATAACCTTTGATTTGAATTTTTTGTCTTTTATTCTCATTTTGTATGTTCTTATATTTTTATTTTCAGCTATAGATTTACTCATTTTCTTTTAACTCCTCGATTATTTTCTTTCTACACACGCCTTCTGTAATAAAAGAAGGTTTTTATAAATTTTATAAATATTCTTTAACTGTTAATCAACCCCCATTAAATAAATAATTATTAAAATTATAATCTATTAAGCAAAAAATAACAAACTTAATGCCATAACACCCATTCCAGAAATAAGTCCATAGATAGCTACATGATGTTCTCCATATTTTTCAGCCGTTGGAAGCAATTCATCTAATGAAATATAAACCATAATTCCTGCAACACTTGCAAATATTAAACCAAACATAGCATCATTGAAAAACCTAATCAAAATGAAATAGCCTACTATTGCTCCCACAGGTTCAGAAAGGCCTGAAAAAAAAGAATATAAAAAAGCTTTTTTTCTATCTCCTGTTGCATAGTAAATAGGTACAGAAACTGCTATTCCTTCAGGAATATTATGTATTGCTATAGCAATTGCTATACTAATTCCTAATGTATTATTTTGCAAAGCACTCGTAAATGTTGCTAATCCTTCGGGAAAATTATGAATTGCTATAGCTAAAGCTGAAAACAAACCCATTCTTAGCAGTTCAAAATCTTTTATATCATCCTGCATATCACCTACATCACGCATTTCATGTGGATTTTCAATACTTGGCACAAATTTATCAATAATTGCAATTAAAGCAATTCCCATAAAAAAGGCAATTGTAGTAATCCAATATCCCTTAGTTTCTCCATAAATAATTTCTAAAGAATCCCTTGCTTCTGAAAAAATTTCAATCATAGAAACATAAATCATTACTCCTGCAGAAAATCCTAAAACTGCTGATAAAAATTTTTTATTCGTCTGTTTAGTATAAAAGGCTAATGCACTTCCTATACCTGTAGATAATCCTGCAAATAGTGTAAGCCCAAAAGCAAATAATACATTTGTCATACTTATATTCATATTTATTTCTCCTCTTACTTAAAATGCATCTTTTTTCCTTTTAAATTATAAATTCAATATTTAAATTTTTTAATAAAAATAAAGTCTATATTAATTTTACCCAAATTAATATAGACGAAACAATTTAATCTTTTACTCATTAAATAGTTTCTTTACATTCTTTGCTACTCTTTCTGCAAATATTTCAACTCTTTTCTTTTGGTCTTCATCTCCATCTTTTATGCATACAGCACCAAAATGAGTATACGGTTTTCCTTCACTAGAACCTACTGAATATACAAACATTCCCTTTACTAACAACTCACTTAACAATGCCAATTCTGCATTATCTGCTCCACCGCCAAGATAATTTTCAGTAGCAAATACACAACCTACTTTTCCTGCCAATTTAAGTTTACACGTATCTAACCATTTTTTCATTTGCCAAGAATATGAACCTGCATATGTAGGAGTTCCAAAAAATACTGCTTTAGCATCTTCAATAAATTCTTTATCAACGTTATCAATTGACATACATTTTGCCTCAACGCCTTCTATTTTTTCTACTCCCTTTGCAATGAGATTTGCTACTTTTTGAGTATTTCCTGTTTCACTATGATAGATTATTGCTATTTTCATTTTTATATCAACTCCTTTAAATTTTTTCTTACGGTTACATCTTTCCAAAACTAAAAAGTATTTTAATTACCATTATCTGATGCTTTATTTTTGCAAAATCTTCTGGTTTCATTATCAAAACATTCATATCATCTTCTATCTTATTTATTTTTTCTTTAACTATATTTAAATTTACTTTTAAATTTTGTTTTTTCTCATTTAATGTTAAAACAAGTGCTCCATTCTCAAATACTTTAACTTCTCTATCAAATTTATCTTTAATAAATTTTTCTATATAGATTTTAGCATCATTTAAATCTCTAAATAATTGAACAAGTTTATCCTCTTTATAAACTTCTACATTATAAAATTTACTATAATCTATAGCCTTTTTAAGAAGATAAAGAGGAACTTTTTTTACTGACAAATAAATTTTTTTAAAATCTCTTTTTTCATCGTATCCATTCCATGCAAGTTCGAGTGTTATTGATGGCTTTTTTAATTTATATGCTGTCCAGTCCGCATATCCCATTCTTGTATCCCAGTATCTTAATGATTTACTTAACTTAGGAATTGGTTTAAAACCTGTTATATTTTTTAAACCTCTAGTAATATCATAAACTTCATCTAAATAAATACCTTTTTGATTTTTATACCAAAATAATACACTTCCTTGCGTATGATATGCATAATATCCTAAACATGGAGTATTTAATGTAAATTGTTCAAGTGCTTTAACCTCCGGCTCTGAATGAGGTTTAAAACCTTGAAAATGATCATTTGAAGGCCTTCTTCTAATAAATCTACTTGGTATACCCCATAATACATTCCATTGACGATTTAAATCAATTCCTCGTATATTTGCTTTCCAATCCATTATATTTGATTTCCAACTAGGATCTTTTTTTACTCTTATATTTTTTAAATTTTTAAGTAAGTTTTTATCTCTAACTGCTTTTTTACCATAAAATGTATAATCTACTCCATCGGGATTTGTCATTGGAATAAAATAAATTGAAGCTTTATCTAAAAGTTCTTTTAAATTGTATCCTTCAAAACTAACTCCTTCTTTATATGCTTTACAATAATCTTTTATATTCTGCAGTAAAACTTTAGCAGTTATCCTTTCCCTTGCATGAATCGCACCTATTATAATTATCCCAATATTACTTTTTCCTAGTTTGGCTACCCACAAATCTCTATTATCACAACTTTTTCCTATACTATAAACTGACAAAATATCACTATATTCTTTCTCAAACATTTTAAGTTGTTTTGTAAGTTCTGTATAATCTATATCTTCTTTTATTAAATCATCGGCATAGACAGAAAACACACCTATAATCATATAAACTATTAAAAAATAAAGTATCCCCTTAAACCTCAAACCCCTTGCCCGTTACCAAATACCTATAAAATTTATAATTTCATAGGATTTAATATCTATTCTCTAATAGTTTTTTATTTTTTCACTATGCCATTTACAATTTTTAATATAATTTAACTTTTAAGAAAGTAGATATTTAATTGTTTTAGTTCTTTATCTTTAATTTAAAGGTATCTGTAACGGTTTTCCCTCCTTTCCTATCTTTATTTTATTCATACTCTATAAGTAAATTAGTAAATTATAACTATTTCACAATATATATTATAGCATAAAATAGTAATTTGCATTATTAACCAAAAATAGTTTTAAATTACTTTTTAATTTAATAATATATTTTAATAACAAAATTTAATACAAATATATACAATTTTTTATTTTTACCGATATAAAGTATATAAATATTTTTAATGGAAATGATTTGTTATAAAAAATTTAATTATTATTTTTTATATGGTCAATAAATAAAAACCAGAAAGACAGATATTAATTATTCATCTACTCTTTCTGGTTTTTAATATTTTTTAAACAAAAATCATTTATTTTTACCTTTTTTTAATATACTAATTTTTCTTCCTTCTTTTCTCCACTGTGCAAATTCAGCAACAGCAGTAAAAAGTACATCTGTTGATGAATTAAGTGCAGTTTCACAAGAATCTTGAATTACTCCTACAACAAAACCTACTCCAACTACCTGCATTGCTACATCATTTGGAATACCAAACAAACTACATGCAAGAGGAATTAATAGTAGTGAACCACCTGCTACCCCAGAAGCTCCACATGCACTAACAGCTGAAAGCAAACTCAATATCAATGCTGTCCCAATATCTACATCAATACCTAAAGTATTTACTGCAGCAAGTGTTAATACTGATATTGTAACTGCAGCACCAGCCATATTTATAGTTGCACCAAGTGGAATTGATACTGAATAAGTATCTTTATCTAGTCCCAATTCTTCACATAATGCCATATTCACTGGAATATTTGCAGCTGAACTACGTGTAAAAAATGCTGTAATTCCACTATCTTTTAAACATTTAAATACAAGTGGATACGGATTTTGACGAATACTAATAAATGCAATAATAGGATTTACAACAAGTGCTATAAAAAGCATACTACCAACTAATAATACAAGTAATTGTGCATAATTTACTAAAGCTGCCATACCATTTACAGCTATTGTATTAAACACTAATCCCATAATACCAAATGGTGCAAAATTAATCACCCATTTTACTATTTGAGATAATGCATCTGCTATATTACTAATTACTATTTTAGTAGTTTCAGGAGCATTTTTAAGTGCAAGACCAAGAAGTAGTGCCCAAGCTAAAATGCCAATATAATTTGCATTTGAAAGTGCTTTTATAGGATTATCAACTATATTCATAAGTAATGTTTTTAATACTTCAGTAACTCCTCCAGGTGGTGAAAAGTTTCCAGTCCCTGTTCCAAGTCCAAGTTTTAACGTTACAGGAAACATAAAACTAGCTATAACAGCAACAAGCCCTGCTAAAAAAGTTCCTAAAAGATAAAGAACTATAATTGACTTCATATTAGTTTTTTGACCACTCTTGTGCTGAGAAATAGCTGACATTACTAAGAAAAATACCAATATAGGTGCAACAGCTTTTAAAGCCCCTACAAACAATGAACCAAAAATAGAAATTGGTTTTGCCGCATTTGGAATAGTATTAGCTAAAATAATGCCAATGATTAAACCTATAATAATTCGTTTAACCAAACTCAATTCAGTCCATTTCTTCAATAAACTTGCCATTTCTTTCCTCCTTTTTTGGTATAATCTTTGTTAAATATAAAAATCAATTTTCAATAAATGAAACAAAAACATACAACAAACGATTTCCTAAAATGTTACTAAATTTTAAAATTTAAACTCAACTAAAAGTTTAGCATAACTTTTAATTTATTACAAGTATTTAAAATTATTTATTTCAAAATGAACTACCTTAAGATTTTATACAGCAAAATATAAAAAAATACCCCTTTATGTATTAAAAGAGGTATATATTTTTTTATTAATCTATTTCTTTAATTATTAAACTTTTTATATCTGATATTAACTTATTCCAAATAAATTCATCTAAATTATTATTATTTTCAACTATCAATTCAAATTTATCTGTTAATCTTATACTATCTTCTACTATGAACAAATCATTTACTCCAGCATAAAAAGAACGGCGATTGCCAAATATCTCACAAAAATTTACCTTGATATTATAATTTTTATATAAATAATCTGCAACATCATTAAGTTTATCTTTCAATGTGCTGCTCTTATCAAAATCTTTCAATTTTTTATAAATATAAGTCTCTCTCTCCATTTGAAACCCTCTCATAATATTGATTAAATTTTTCTACCAAATTATGCTGTTGAAAAAATGGTATCGTTTTAATTTCTTCAATTTCTTTTAATAATACTTTTTCACCTGCTATCTTTGTTTCTTCTGAAGCATAATCATCAAGATATTCTCTAAAAGTAAGCACAGCATTTAATTTGCAAAATTTTCCTTCAATGCACTCTTTTAATAATCCCATTATTTTATCTCCAGTTCTTCCACATCTATATCCTGCTGTGCAAAAAGACGTTATCAATCCCATTTCTGCAAGTTCTCTTATTACTTCATCTAAACTTCTCGTATCTCCAAGCATGAATTGCTGCTTATCTTTTTGCTGTAAATTAGTATTTTCACTATATCCTCCAATATCTATCTTAGTTGATGCATCTGTTTGAGTACATCCAACTTTTATTACTTCTCTTCTTATTTCAGGTTTTTCTCTAGCAGTTATAATTAATCCCGTATAGGGAACTGACAACCGTAATACCGTAACTAATTTTTTAAATTCTTCATCCTTAACCAAATACTCTGAATTTGTACTAAGCTTTGACCCAGCAGCAGGAGTCAACCTAGGAAAAGAAATAGTATGCGGACCAATATTAAATTGTCTTTCTAAATCAATAGTATGATATAAAAGTCCCATAACTTCAAAACGCCAATCATATAATCCAAATAATGCACCTATCGCTACATCATCAATCCCTGCATCCATTGCTCTATGCAGTGAGTATAACCTCCATAAATAATTTGATTTCGGACCTGACGGATGCAATTTTTTATATAACTCATGATTATACGTTTCTTGAAAAACTTGATAAGTCCCAATGCCCACTTCCCACAACTTACGTAAATCTGCTATTGACATTGGAGCAGCATTCACATTTACTCTTCTAATATTTCCATATCCATGCTTTGCTTTTTTCTTAACACTATATATTGCTTTAATTGACTCTGCTATATAATTAGCATCAGAAAGAGGGTGTTCTCCATATACTACAATCATTCTTTTATGTCCCTCATTAATAACAGCTTCTGTTTCCTTCTTTATTTCCTCCATATTTAAAATTCTTCTTTTTTCTTCGCTATTTTCTTTTCTAAAACCACAATACAAACAATTATTAACACAAAGATTACTGCAATATAGTGGTGCAAAGAAAACTATTCTATTATCATAAACTTTACGCTTTACTTTATCAGCAGCTTCATAAAGTTCTTCCCATAAATCTTCATCTTTCACATTTAATAATGCAGCCGTTTCATCAGGTTCTAATCTAGTTATTGAAAGAGATTTTTGTATAATATCTCTTATAAACTGTTTATCTGGCTTTCGATTGCTGTATAACTTATTATAAATCACTTCTTCATCGATAAAATCTCTCCCGTTTACCAAATACTTATCAATTTCCTCTTGCTTTATTACTTTTGCTGCCCACTCGTCAGCTTTTAATATTGACATTAACTTCCTCCCCCTTTAATATTTTAAAGTTTGTTTGTTAACAAACTTTTTTTCACAAATTATATCTCTTTTTTTGAAATAGAAGTTTTAACTGTCACCCCTTTTATATTTCCTAGCTTTCCCGTTAAACTATTTATATCATTAATCGTACCCATAACAACTATTGATATTACTGATATTCCTAATTCATCATAAGGAATACCCATCCGCCCCTTTATTATATCTTTAAAGTTAGATACTATTCTATTAAATTCTCCTTGAGTTTCCGTTGGATTTTCCAAAATTGCACTTATAACTGCTATTCTTCTTTTCAATTTTCATTCCCCCTAAAAATTCAAAATTAAAAATATTTATCCTAACAAAACAAAAAACTTTCCATGAAAGGAAAGTTTAAAAAATTCCCTCCACAGATTAGAAAACTCTTTTCTGTAAGGTTTTATATATATTTTTCAAATCTTTTAAGATTACTCTCAAAAGATTTGAATTTTTTTAATTTTATATACATTTTTATTTTAATAGTTTTTATTTTCCATGTCAATATTAGGAAAGACATAAAATCTCAATAAAAATTTTACATTTAAAATTAAAAAAGCCCATATCAACCTAACACTTTTTAACTATATGTATAAATCTATTTATCATCTTCAGTATTATATTCTTTATTATCTTCTAAAACATTTGACTTTGTAATTTCTTGCCCAGTTTCTTGTTCTTTAAAAATTATTTTTGAAGAAATATATGGTGTTAATTTTACGCCTATAATAACAAATATTGCTATAATAAAAGTTTCTATTCCTGCTCTAATGCTTATACTTTTCATAATTAAGGCAGAAATAAAATCTGTCATTACACAAAAACCAAGTGTCCCCCATACTCCTGCCTTATCAAAAACATATACCATTATCATCAGTAAAGGAATTGATATTACTATTCCCAATAAGATAGTATATAACATAGAAGTACTTGAATGTTTACTTATAACATGCATCATTCCTGCCATCCTTGGACATACTACAAAAAATGCAAAACCAATACTTGCTATTATATTTTCTTTTGTAAATCCTAATTTACTTTCCACAGTTATCACCTTCTGTAAATTTATAATAATTCAACTATAAAATTTGATACTGCTGGTGCTATTTTTACACCTAATATAACAAATAAAGCAATAATAAATGTTTCTATAGCAGCTTTCTTACTAATTTCTTTCATAATTAAAGTAGCAATAAAATCAGTTAATACACAAATAACAATAGCACCCCATATTCCAAGATATTCAAACATTATTAACATCAATAATAATAAAGGTATAGATATTAAAGTTCCTACTAAAACTGTTCTCAATATCGAAACATTTGAGTGCTTATTAATAATATGTATCATCCCTGCCATCCTCGGACAAACAATAAATAAACCAAAAGCAATACTTGATATAAGTATTTCACTTGTCATCATTACCCCTCCAATAGATAATCATAAACACCTATTTACTTTTATTTTTCAACAATACATTTCAGTAACTAAAATTTTTTGAACAAGAATACAACTTTAAGCGCCTCCTTTTTAAAACATCAAAGCGTAAATAATAATGATTATCTTTATCATTTATGTTTCGTTATCATTATAACATAATAATTTTTATATCACAACAAAAAAGACACTTGCTAAATTAGCAAATGCCAGAAATTTATTTTTTCTTTATTTTAATTTTTAAATTCTTTTGAAATTTTTTTCTCATATTTTATATAAAACACTAAAAATACTTATTTACAGTAATTTTTAAATATTTTTTTTAAATATTCACTATCACTTTTCATAGCTTTATCATATATTGTTTCACCATTTGAAATAATTATATAAGGGTCTGCACCTGCCTCTAAAAGTATCTTTGCCATATCGCAATTATTCATAATAAAAACAATTTCTAAGGGATATTTCCCTTTAGAATCTTTTTGATTTATATCTACCGATTTGCTCATAACTATTGCTCTTACTAAATCAATATCATTTTCTAAAATCCTTTTTGTTAACTCATCAATAGTATAATGTACTTTTTTATCATTTTGTTTATTAGCAAAATTTAAAACAAAATTTTTGTCTTTATTTTCAGTAATCTCAACTTGTTTTGTAGTAGATTTACTGCTAAATATCAAAATCGAAACAATAATAGCTGAAATTAATGAAAATATCATAAGAAATTTTAATCTTCTTTTTATCATTTCTACCATCCTTTAGAAAATTACATTTAATTATTTACTAAACATTAATAACTACTAAGATTTTGAAATACTTTTAATTAATTCACGATAGTTAGTTATACTTTTAAAATATAATGCACTAAAAATTAATAACAATAATAATATACTATATATACTTATAATTTTCATTTTGTCATTTTTTTTAAGTTTAAAATAAGATTTATTTTTATATTTTTTAGTAAAATCATAAGTTTGATATATGCCTATTGCAAAACTAATCCACAATATAACTTTTGATTTTAACCTTTCTGCTGATATACACAAATATAATAAAAATGGCAATCCTATGTAACATATGATAGGAGATGCTGTTTCTGCTATATGTCCTCCATCAAAAGGTTTTACAGGAATTAAATTTATTAAATTTATCACTATTGAAGTAAAACTTAATACAAAAAATGTAGTCTCTCCTGTAATCCAATAAATTATATAATAAAAAAGAGCAAGTAGTCCTCCAAACAAAGGACCTCCTATTGCAATAATCGCATTTTCTTTACAATTTTCAACTTTCTCATGAACTATATATGCTCCAAAAGGGGTAAATCCTCCAAAAATAACTTTTCGATTTAAAAATTTTGCTGCAAAGCAGTGTCCTAATTCATGTACAATTAAAATGAAAATATATCCTACTGCGTAATAAAAATTAATAGCCCCTCCTAATATTACTACTGTTAAAAGAATTATCAAAACATTAAATATTACCTTTTTAAAGCTTAGTTTTTTTGCTAAATCTATACTACCTTTCATGTCTTTTAACTTCCTTTTCCAAATATTATTATTAAAAGTTTTTATTTAAAGTTTAAAACTACTTCTACATATGTTCTTAAAACCTCACCAACTGACCATGCTTGAGCTACACAGCCTCTTGGATAATGAGGTTTATCTCCATCAAATATTTCTGATATATTGCTAATACAAGCATCTTTCATATGATAATAAAACTCTTCAAGCATATATTTTGCACTAAGTTTACTTTCTTTAGAATAATTATTTACTTTTACATATGCTTCAACAAAAGGTCCTATCAACCAAGCCCAAACTGTTCCTTGATGATATGCCCCATCTCTCTTTAGAACATCTCCACCATATTTCCCTATATATTCTTTATGTCTTTTCGATAAACTCCTTAATCCAAATGGAGTATATAATTCTTCATGTACTTTCTCTACTATTAACTTTTCCTTTTCTCTATCAAGAATTGAAAATGGTAAACTCACAGCCAATATCTGATTAGGTCTAATCATATCTACCGGCTTTTTATCTTGTATAACATCATATAAATATTTACCCTTATCGTTCCAAAACTTCTCTACAAAACTTTTTTTAGCCTTTTCTGCTAATTTTCCATATTCACTACCATCGTATCCTAATCTATTAGATATTTCTTCCATGATTTTTAAAGCATTATACCAAAGAGCATTAATTTCAACTGCCTTTCCATGTCTTGGAGTAACTACCCAATCTCCAACTTTAACATCCATCCAAGTTAACTGCGTACCTTCATCTCCAGCAGATAAAAGTCCATCATCATCCATATAAATATTGTTTATCGTACCTTTTACATGATGCTTTATCATATCTTCAAGATGTGGATATATCTCATCTTTGATAGTTTTTAAATCGTTAGTATACTTAAGATATTTATATACTGCATAAAAAAACCACAGTGACCCATCCGCTGTATTATATAAAGGCGGAGTATTCTCATCTGGAAACATATTCGGTATTATTCCATACTTAATATATTTTATAAATGTTAATAAAATATTTTTTGCATCATCAAATCTTTTAGTGGTAAGAGTAAGCCCAGTAAATGCTATCATCGTATCTCTTCCCCAGTCTGTAAACCAAGGATAACCTGCGATTATCGTTTTAGTTTTTGTCGATGACCTTCTAACTATAAAACTGTCACTTGCCAATACTAAATTATTTAAAAAACGATTTGTATACCCTGCTCTATCTATTAGTTCTATACGCCTTTTCTTTTCATTCTCGATTATTTCTTCTGCTGTATATTCAGCACTATCCTCTATTGTAGCTAAAAAAGTTATAGTGTACTTCTTATGTGGTTCCATTTCATAATAAAAAATACCCGGTATAAAATGAAAATCAATACTTTCAAGCCCTCTATAATTTTCATTTTCATAGAACATAGGTAAAGACCACTCTTCATTTGCCTCGTATATACAATTTGAAATTATTTTCAAGTTTAAACCTGTACTCTTTTCAATTAATTTTAAAGCTCTTCTTTCATAACTTTGGTTATATTTAAAACTACCTTTTTTACTAACATCATGATGATTCCTAAAGTTTATATATGGAGTAAATGTCATTTTTACTTTTTTACTCCCGGTATTTATTTTGTATACAACAGCTACAGTATTTTTCTCATACTCCATTGCCAATTCTTTGCTAATAATAACATCTTTTACTCCATAAATAAACTTTGGAATAGGATAACTATTAAATCTTCTTAATTGTAAATATCCGTCATCTATCTTTTCAATAAACTGATTGGAAAATAATTTATATTCTTCACCTTCTATTTTTAATGTTTCATCTATTTTCGATAATAATAAGTATCTCTTTATTGGATGCTCTAATGAAGCATTAAGCAACCCATGATATTTTCTGATATTTGCTCCAATTATAGTAGATGAACAAAAACTGCCAAGCCCATTTGTAATTAAATATTCTTTTTGTATTCCATCATCAAAAGTCTTCCAATTTGAATACCCTAGTTCCACTTTTCCACCTTCTCGTTCCTTATTATAATGTTAAAACATTGCTAGTACTAATCAACTCTCTCTTTGTTGTTTTTTTAACAAATCGAATTATTTTTTCATTTCTATATCATTTTCGTTTAATTATAAGGTAGATTCTCTTTCTATTAACTCTGTATCGATTATATAATGATTTGTTTCTATATTTTTATTTTCAAGTTTTCCAATTAATAGTTTTGCTGCATAATATCCCAATTTTTCAGCTTTAATATCTACTGAAGTAAGTTTTGGCTGTTGGTATTCAGCTAAAGGCGTATTATTAAACCCAACAACAGCTATTTTATTTATTGCTTTCTCTCTTATAGCTTTTAAAGCACCAAAAGCTATTAAATCATCTGTCGTAACAACAGCAGAAGGTTCTTTATAATCTAAAATCTCCATCATAGCTTCATAACCTTTTATTTCTGTAAAGTCTACTTGTTCATAGATAAATTTTTCATTAACAGAAATTCCATGTACCTTTAATGCTCTTAAATATCCATCCAATCTATCTCTAGTAACATTAAGAGTATGCGGTCCACCAATAAATGCTATATCTCTATGCCCTTTATTAATTAAGTAATTAACTACATCATACATAGCTTTAAAATTATCATTATCTACCCATAATATTCCATCTGATTTTTCCGGTCTACCAACTACTACAAATGGATATTTTTCACTATCTTTTAAATATTCAATACATTTATCGTTTTCTCTCACAGTTAAAAGAATTATACCGTCTACCCATTTACTGTAAATATAATTTTTAATGAAATTTATTTCTTCTTTTTCATTATTACTATATGTATACATTATATAATAACCTTTTTTTTGAGCATAAACACTTATTCCTCTCATTGCTTGAATAAAAAATGGATTTATAAATAAATCTTCTTCAGTATTTGGTAATATCAGCCCTAAAGTTTTTGTTGATTTATTTGCCAAACTTCTTGCAATTGCGTTAGGATAATAATTTAATTTTTTCATTGCCTCAAACACTTTTTTCTTCGTTTCATTGCTTATTTTTGGATTATCAGAAATAACTCTAGAAACAGTCGATGGAGATACTTTTGCCAATTTAGCAACATCTTTTATTGTAACAGGCATATTATTCACTTCCCAATTTTTATTTTTCCTAATCAATATTTTAAATTAATATAAATTTCATATTTTTTCAAATTTTATCTTAACTCTTTGTAGCTCCAGATGATAAACCTTCTACTATATGTTTTTGTAAATAAATAAACAATAAAGTTATTGGTATAGCAACTAATATAGAACCTGCTGCAAACATAGTAAATTTAGTATTTTGTTGTCCAGTTACCATTTCATATAGAGCCATAGCCAAAGTCTTTTTATCAGCACTTCTTAATATTAATCTTGGCAGAATATAATCCATCCAAGGTGCAGTAAACTGAGTTAATGCAATAAAAGTAATTATTGGTCTTGCTATTGGCAAAATAATTTTTCTAAATATAGTCAAGTTTGAAGCTCCATCTATTCTAGCAGCTTCATCTAAACTCTTTGGTATACCATCAAAATACCCTTTAACCAGCCAAGCATTATAGGGTATTTGTCCACCAGCATATACAAGTATTAAGCCTAAATGAGTGTTTAAAAGACCTATTTGCATTAACAGTACATATATAGCAGTCATAGATAAAAAGCTTGGAAACATCTGCAAAATAAGCATACTTACTAATCCCATTTTTTTACCTTTAAATTTAAACCTTGAAAATACATAAGCTGTTATAGTAGTGAATACAACTGATAATATCATATTTATTGTTGCAATTTTCAAAGTATTTAAATACCATATTACAAATTTTGTCTTTGTAAATAATTCTTTATAATGTATCAAAGTTGGATTTTTAGGTATTAAAGTAGAACCATATAAACTATTTCCAGGATTTAACGATGAACCTACTATCCATATAACTGGTGCAAGTACAACAAACGCTAAAATCAGTAAAATAGCATATAATATAATTTTTGACAAATACTTTGATATTTTACGACTATTATCTGCTATTTTTTTTTCTGCTGATAAAATCATTATAACATGTCCTCCTCTTTAAAAGATTTCGTTTTTATAAAACTATATGATGAAATACTAGCCACTATAAAAAATATTATTATTGATATTACTGCAGCCATATGATATTGATTTTGATTTAAAGTTAATTTATAAATCCACGAAACTAAAATATCAGTATGACCTGCATATTTATATGCAGAATTTACAGGTCCTCCATCCGTTAACAAGTATATATTATTAAAATTGTTAAAATTATAGGCAAAAGATAGTATTAAATAAGGTGCTGTCTGATAAAATATCATTGGCAAAGTTATTTTATAAAATTTTTGTCTGTTTGTAGCTCCATCTATATCCGCAGCTTCATATAAATCTTTAGGAATATTAGTCAAAATACCAGACATCAATACCATAAAATACGGCGAACCTAACCACATATTTACAAGTAATATAACAATTTTAGCTAAAGTAGGGTCTGTAAGCCAAGAAATACGAGCTATGTCAAACTTAGCTAATAAATTATTTATTGGTCCGGGTCCACTAAACATTAAACGCATTACTAATAAAGATAAAAAACCAGGTATAGCATATGGTAGTATAAATATACTCCTCCAAACTCTTTTAAATTTAATACCTTTTGCATTAGTCAATAATGCTAAAAATAATCCTCCAAAATATGTCGTAATAGTTGCTAAAGTTGCCCAAATAATTGTCCATTTAGCTACTCCAAAAAATGTTGAACTCCAAATTTTTAATCTAACTAAATTCCGAAAGTTTTTTAGTCCTACCCAATCTACCAAATTTTTGGGCGGTAAATGATATGGACTTGAATAATTAGTAAATGCAATACAAAAAGTAAAGATTATAGGTAGTAATGTTACAAAAATAACTGCTAAAATAGTCGGTGTAAGCATAAACATAGGAAAATATTTATCCCAAATATACTTCAAAAACTCTCTAAATGTTCTTTTTTCTTCTCCTTTTTGAATAATTTCTGCCGTATTTTTAGCATCTTTTATATTTATAAAGTAAATTAATATAAACAACATTATAACTAACAAAGAAATAATACCTTGTATTAATAAAATAATTGAATGATCCCCTTGTGCTATACCATTTACAAAATGTAAAGGTTTATCTCCCAAAGTAATTAGTCCCCAAATAGAATGTTTAAAATATGGAATAGTAAAAATAAGTATAATAAGTTCAAATACAGAAAAAATTATACCTTTTATAATTTCTCTATTATAAAATTGTCCTAATCCCATAAATAAAGTAGATAATATTGCAGCTTTAGTAGATTTTTTCATTTTTTCCCTCCTACCACAAATCTTCTTTAAAAAAAATCCAGTCATTTACATTATCGTAAACGACTAGATTTTTACTATTTTATTCAAATTTATTCCTGTGATTCTATTGCTTCCTTAATAGTTTGAACTGCATTATCTAACGCCTCTTTTACATCTACTCCATCATCCCACATTGATGCAAATGCTGCCCCATATGGTTCCCATACAACTTGCATTTGTGGAATAGAAGGCATTGGAACTGCATATTGAGCTTGAGCTAAAAATGGTGCAACAATTTTATCATTTTTGATGACATCTTCATTCATAAGAGATTTAACAGGTGGTATCTGCTTAGTCATTTCAAATCTTTTTAATAACATTTCATCTGAAGTTGCAAATTTAGCAAATAATTTAGCGGCATTTGGATATTTTGTATATGCACTTACAAACATTGCTCTAATTCCTGAAAAACTGGCTGGATGCTTTTCGCCCGGCAATTTTGGAAGTGGTACTATGCCAAAATTAACACCTGCTTCCTGATAACCTTTAACTGCCCAAGGTCCATTTATTATCATAGCTGCTTTACCTTCTGAAAATAAACCATCTACAATTTGAGAATTAGTATCAGCTGAATTTAATGGTAATATTTCCTTTAATGACACCATAAATTTAGCACCTTCAACAGCAGCTTCATTATTTAAACCTATATCATCTTTATTTGTTCCACCATTGCCAAAAACATAACCCCCATTACCAGCTACAAAACTATGTGAAAAATAAGCATTTGCAACATCCCACATTAAAGCATACTTATTTTCTTTTGGATTATTATATTTCTTTGCAAATTCTATAATTTCTTCATAAGTTTCAGGTACTTTTGATACTAAATCTTTATTATAAAACAAAGCATAAGTTTCTATAGCTAGTGGATAGCCATATACTTGCCCTTCAAAAGTAACACTATCTGCAGCAGCTTTTATAAAATCATTTTTTACTCTATTAGCAGTTACATCATTAACTTGCACTAAACCTGAAGCTACTAATTCTCCAGTATGATCATGTGGAGCAACAAATACATCTGCACCTACTCCTGCAGGTCCATCAGTTGCTAATTTATTTTTTGCATCTGTATTAGCAACTGCTTCATAAATAACCTCTACACCATATTTTTCTTTAAACTTTTCAGCTGCATATTTTATCCAATCTGACTCTGGACCTTCACTTTCCCAAACAACTAATTTTGCACCCGGTTCAGGAATTAACTCCCCTGATACATTTTTTTGATTTGCATTTCCCTGATTATTATCTTGATTATTTTGTACTGGCTCATGTTTAGAACCACATCCTACTAACGAAAATACTAATACTGCAATAAGTAAAAAACTTAAAATTTTTTTCATATAAATCCCCCTCTTTCCTTTTTGTATTGTCAAAAAAATCACTATAATTTTTGACAATACCCTACTTTATAATCAAATCCCCTGCAATCGTTTGCACAATTCATTATAAATCTTTTTCAAAAATATGTCAAACTTATTTATTATTGTAAGAAATGAGTATTCTAGCCGAATACATAGGTATATCAATATCTAAATTATTATCTGATTTGAAAATTTCACCTGTCAAAACATCAATATATTTACCATCAATTTTTAATGTTACTTTTTTGTCAAAATTATAATTGTTAATTAAAACAAATACTTTTTCTTCTTCATATTTTCTAATAAACCCTATTATTTCTTCTAAATCATTAATCCATTCAAAACTCCCTCTTCTCAATACTTTATTCTGTTTTCTTATTTTAATTAATTTTTTATAATAATTAAATAATTCTAAATTCCAAGCCCTTTTATCCCATTCCATTGGCCTTCTACAATCTGGGTCATATCCACCTTCCATACCAATTTCAGTTCCATAATATATGCAAGGTGTTCCAATATAAGTAAATAAAAATGTAGCTGCCATCATTAATTTTTTTACATTTTTATTACATTCTGTTAAAAATCTTGAAGTATCATGACTTTCAATTAAATTAAACATAACTTCATTAACTTGCATAGTATTTCGCATTATGATTTTATTAATTAGTTCTTTAAACTGATTGTTAGAAATGTTTTCATAAGCAAAATACTGCAATAAAGCCCTCATAAGAGGATAATTCATTACTGCATCAAATTGGTCTCCTTTCAGCCAAGGATAAGCATCGAGCCAAAGTTCTCCTATTATATATGCATCTTCCTTAGCTTCCTTTACAACTCTTCTAAATTCTCTCCAAAAAGCATGACTCACTTCATCTGAAACATCTAATCTCCAGCCATCAATATCTGCTTCATCTATCCAATACCTAGCAACTTTTAATAGATAATCTCTTACTTCTGGATTAGCAGTATTTAATTTAGGCATGTAATATGTAAATGCAAATGTATCATAACTTGGAGGATTTGTTTCTATTGGCCATTTGTGTATATGAAACCAATCATAATAAGGTGATTTTTCTCCCCTTTTTATAACATCTTGAAAAGGCTCAAAAAAATAACCACAATGATTAAATACTGCATCTAAAATAACCTTTATACCTCTTTCATGACATTTAGAAACTAATTCCTTTAAAATTTCCAAATCTCCAAAATGAGAATCTACTTTAAAATAATCTTTAGTATCATATTTATGATTAGTTGGTGCTTCAAATATTGGAGTAAGATAAATACCATTTATACCTAATTCCTCTAAATAATCAAGTTTATTAATAATTCCTTTTAAATCTCCACCATAAAAACTATCAGAAGTAGGCAACTCCCCCCACTTTGTTAATTTATCTGGATCGTTTGAAGTATCACCATTAAAAAATCTTTCAGGAAATATCTGATAAAAGACTGTATCTTTAACCCATTCCGGTACTATATGAATATCTTCTTTATTCAAATATGGATATTGGAAAAAATGCAAATATACTTCTTTTTCATTAATATCATTTATTAATCCCCATTCAGTAAAGTAAAAAGTCTCATTATCTCCTTCAATCTTAAAATAATATGCTAACCTTTTACTTTTAGGGGTAACCTCTATTGTAAAATAATCATAAAGGTCATCAGAACATGTTAATTTCATAACTAATTCTTGTTTTTCATTCCAATTATATTTGTCTCCATACACTAAAAAAACTTTTTTTATATCACCTTTTTCTGCTCTTAACCTTATATGAATAACATTCTCATTATATGCATAACAAAAATTGCTTTTCGGCTTATGATAAATTGCTTGTAAATTCATATTTCACCTCTTAAAAAACAACATAATTTAAAATTTATCAAAATTTATGCAAACGTTTGCATAAACATTATACCCCTTTGTTATTAAAATGTCAATATGAGTTTTAAGTTTTCTAATTTTTTACAAATATAAAAAATATCGATGATAAAAAACTATAATATCCTTACGCTTTTTAAAATTCTAATAATTCGGTTCTTATTCCTATTATAGCAATCTTTACTTAAATTTAATGCAGCACCATAGAAACTATCATCTAAAACAAGATGTATCATATATCTGTCGTCAGTTTCTGTTATAAATAGAATTCCTTTAGTCCCATTATCTGTAATAAAATCTTTTTTCTCACAGTTTGGAGTTCCAACAGATATTTTCCCACTCTGCCCAAAAACATAAATTTGTTCTGTCTCATCGTTTTCCACATAAATCAAGATACCACTATCTGGACTAACTCCATGTTCTTTATTTGCATCATATTATTTCAGCTCAAAAACTTTTCATTCTTTGGAATTGTGATATGTCAACACTTTTTTGGACATATTTTTTCCGAACACTCTACTTTAAATCCTATGAATTTATTTGTAATTATAAGATTGCTTCTTTTACTTTGAAGTCTTCTTGTATAAATTCTTTGTCTATTAATATTATATCTTCTATTATTTATACTTTATAGAGTTCGGATTTTTGTGTCTACAATATTAGACTAACATCAAACACCAGTTTCAACTAACTTTGAAAAGAACCACGTACGGTGATGTGAGAAGTCAGTAAACTAATTAATCATCTATCTCCTACTTAATTGTGATGTTAAATACTGTGCTAAAGAAAAAAAAGTCCAAAAAGATATATAAAACTTAATTTGATTATAATAAGGTATTATCATAAAGAAAGTTTTGGGAATTACGAAGAAAAGCATATACATAACAAAAATATATATAATTAAGCTAAAAATAACTTGCTTGTAAAAATTAAATCTTGACATGAATGTTTTGGCAAAATATGTTAGTGGTAGTTTAATAAAGAACATGATTATAATTGTAAGTAATGCATTAATAATTAAATCGTTTATTAACATAAAAAAATCCCCTTCTTTAACATAATTAAACATTATTTATAATTATTACATAAAAAACAGGATAGTCATTCTTTTTAAAAACCTAAAATTTTCCAATTAAATCATGTCACAGGTACGGCTTAGGTTTAGTCAAGAGCCATTTAGGAATATATTTTAGGTACGATTATTTTTATATTAATTTCTGTGACACTTTTATTTAAATAAAAAATCCTTTCTTAATAACAGTTCCTATAAGGGCGATAATCCTAAAGCCTTTACTCCTTTTTTAGCCATTTGACCTCTTATAATAAGGTCACTGCTGAAACTTTTTAAATCGTTTTTGTCTAGTAAACCTTCTTGAATAGTTTTGTTTAAAAGTCCTTCATACTATATAGGTATTTTGTTCTTTTTATTTTTAATACTTAAGATACAAATTCACATGCTTTCATAGGAGTGTTTGGTCTGAATGTGTCGTCTAAATAGTAAAATTTTTACAGATAATAAATATTTTCTTCATAAAAAAATAAAAACCTTCGTCAAAAAAACACTATTTTTGTCGAAAGTTTTTCATCTATAATACTTTTCCACTGGTTAAAATCCTCTAATGTTTTTCTTTTTCAACTTCTTCCTTTATCTTCATTACTTCTTCATAACTTATACCTGCTCCCTCTACAACTATTTTTAAATCTACTCCCATTTTTATTAGATTTTTTACTACTTCATATTTCCCTTCTATTCTCCCTTTTATTAGCCCTTCTTCTCTTCCTTTTCTTTCTCTATATTTAAATTCTTCTTCTAATTTTCTTCCTAAATTGCTTAAAGAGTGTATTTTAATATTTACTCCCTATACATTTAGAATAGAAGTTTATAACCTTTTTCTCCAATAGAAAACATTTTATGTGTTTCTATACTAAGTATTCTGATTTTTATTATCACACTTTATAAGTTCTATCATTCTAATAAAATAATTATACACTTCTGTACTTTTATTAAACATATTTTCCAATTTTTCTTTCCCACTTTCTAAAACATCATTTTCTAAAAACTCTTCATTAAAGATAAGTGCTAAAGAATATTGCCTTTGCAAAGCTACATTTAACATTTGTTTTCCTGCATTTTCTTCTCCATCAACACGACTGTCTCCACATATGTTGTGGCGAAGATATGATATTAATATTCAAAATAATGGGGTTTTGTATAATAGTATCCCCTTTAAATCCCCTTCTTATTAACATAAAATATTTATAGTATTTTTTTGTTTCTGCTCAGCAACAGGTAATAAATATAATAAGCTTAATCTTTGTCTAATTACTGACATAAATCCAATTAGCACTAGACACCAAAATGAATCATATATTTATTCTCCAGTTTTGCTTTTCTGATTAGTTTTAACAACTCCATAAGGCTATAATCTTGTTTAATTCTGGGATCATTAGAAACTATAGTTTCTAATATTGATAATGATTCGGGTGGTATTAATGTAACTCCATGTCGAGCTAAAGACATATTAGGACTGTTCAGGTCACCAAAATATGTTTTCATTTTACTTAATTCTTCCCACCAATCATCAATATAAATATCATCATCAATTGTTACACAATTATATTTTTCTGGTTCATATTTGATATATTCCTTATTCTTATCTATCTTGTCAATAATTCCAAATTCAATAGGAGTCAATCTATCACCTCCTTGATAGAAATCTTATCTAAAAGTTTTCATCTACTCATCCTACTAACACTTCATTTTCTATTAAGATAATCTTTATTTGTAATTATTACAAAATCAGCATCTAATATTTCATCATATTTATACACTTGAAACCATACTTCACCTTTAAACATTTCTTGAAGAATATCTTAAACATATCCTTTAAATATAAGTAAAGATCATCTGCTGTCTTTAATTCTTCTCCTGTTATCATTTGTCTTAATACTTCTTTTGATAATGTGCTCATAAAACCTCACGATGTAGAGCATTGCCTTTGGCTAGTAGTTGGCACAGTCACCCTCCCACAATAGACTTTCACCACCTAGTTGCTGTGCATGCCCGGCACACTTAAAAAAAGACACTTGCTAAATTAGCAAATACCAAAAATTTATTTTACTTACTTTATTCTTAGTTTTAAAACTCTATGGTCCAGTTCCTATTCCACTAATTCTCCAACCTATAGCTTCAACTTCTTTTTTCAGACTAATAAATCTAGGCTGATTTCCATTATCATGAGTTATTTCTTTTTTAAAATTAAAATCTACAATTACCATATATTCTAATGTCCCTTCAGGGATAAATTCCCCTTCCATTTTCTTTATTTTCTTAAGCTTTACACTTTTAATATTATTATCGCTAAATCCATCATTAAATAATTTATGATTATCCATATTTGATGAAAGATATTTACATAATGATTTTCTAGTCATACAAGCATATATCATTTTTTTATCATGTTCATTCAACGCCTTAAAATATTCCTCAATAATTTCTTCTGGTTCTTTTTTTGATAAATAAATATCTAATTCATCATTATAGTCAATATAATTTTTTATCCAATCATCCCACTCCATATTAGTTATATCTTCAATACTTTTTCTATTTAATGAACATGCAAACGAGTCATGCCTTCCTGCATCTATATATGCTCCTATAATTTTATCTTGATACTTTAAAATTATTCCCCTTGCATCCATTCTCGGTTTCAAAAACTCAGGAAGAGGTTCCCTCAATCTGTATATTTCTACTTTAATTGTTTTTCCTAAATATTTGCTAAAATCTAAACCTATTTCCTTAGATAATTCATTATTATATGCCCAATATATTTTTATAGGAAATTCTCCTGCCTGATGTTTTAAATTGTCAGGTAACGTTTCAGTTAAAGTATTAATTTTATAGTCAACAGTCCAATTGTATTTATTAAATAATTCGTTAACTTTTGCTTCAATATTTGTATCATAATTTTCATACCGGAGCAGATTATCTATATACCTAAACAAATCAAAACTAGGAGCTAATTTTTTACCATTAATATCTATATATCCAACTTCTTGAACATAGTCATAATCATATAATAATTCTTTCACCTCTCCATTTACTTTATATAAAAGAATTTTATTATCTTTGTATTGTCCACATCTTTCTACCATCTCTTCAGTATTAGATTCTTTGCTTTTAGCAACCATTGAAACAATAGACTGTATAATTCTCTTATCACTAGAAACAAACATCTTTTTATCTCTACATAATATCTCAAGTTTCTCTACATTCTTTAAAAGTTTTTCAATATTCAATTCACCATTTCTATATTGACTTTCATCAAAATTTTCTAAAGGCATCTCTCTTTTTTCTACTTTCTGAACTTCACAGCCTGCAACTATTAATGAAAATATGATACATATTATAAAAAAACATATTTTCCTATTCAAACAAATCCCACTCCTCTCGTAAAATTATACAAATTATCACTAGTGTTCATTAATTTAAAAATATTTCCATTGACTTTTCATTGACTTTTAAACTATAAGATGTTCTAAACTGGTAATAATAAAAAAATACATTATGGAATATTATACCAATGAATATGGTTAAAAAATCCCCGCAGGGGAATGATTTTGGATTTATATGGAATCAAAATATTTCTATTTTATCCACTAAACAATAGTTCCCAAGTAAAATTTTCTTTGTTAATCAGTATAGTAATTTTGTATTTTAAAAATCTTCTTATACCATTAGCTACATCATTACAACACGGATCCATATCATATTTTTGATTATTTTCATTTTTAAGATCATCCTCCCCTATACTTGCAATATGCCAAAATGCTTTAGCTTTATTATCATAACTTGGTTTTGCATCAAAATAAATAAATTTATTAAATAAATTAGGTCTATTATCCTTATAATTCAACTCTATTTGAAAAATGCTATATATATCATTGAAAAACTCATTTAAATCTTCATATAACTTTATTTTAGCATTTGAAATTTTAGTCCACTTAACTTCTTTCTATTTTTGAATTAATGCTATACCTTCTCTTATAATATTTCTAATATCTTCATATATATCTTTCTTTTTTTCTTTTGGACATTGCAATGCACCTAATACCATGACATCTGAATTATCTCTAGGCAAATGACAACTTTCATCACAATATACGTAATACAAATTTTATCTCTCCTTTAGTAAATCTCAATTCATATTATACCATATATTGTATATATTTCCAATATAATCACTTATGAATTTGACAAATTATTATTTTTTCCAACATAAAAGTAATCTCTATATGAAAAAACAGAGATTACTTTTAATAGTATTTTATTATTTAACTTTTCATTCAGTCATCTATTATTCAAGTTGGTATAATCTGCTCTAAAATAAACTTTGTAATCACTAATTTTAAAATCATACTCTTTAAGAAGTTTTATTATTAAATTTCGTATAGCGTTTCCACTTTGATTAGTTTCTATATAAATCTTATCTCCAATTTTTCTAGGCTTTCTCATTGAATTAGGATTAACAGAAAAATATTTTTTCTTTTTGCCGTTCATTGTATCATTATTCTCAAAAGACATAAATTTCTTTTCATCTATAGCCATAAGCAGTTCACAAGTTTTTACTAATACATCCTTCCACGTACTAGCTTCAATAACATGATTTTCATTCAGTTTAAAACCAAATGGTCTTTTATGGGTAAAATTTTCATATAAGGTATGTTCAATTTTATTATCTACTAAATATTCATTATAGTTAGGTATTGTTCTTCTTTCAATTTCTTCATCTGTTTCTTCATTTATTTGAATTTCCTCTACTTCAAGTAAAGATATTATTTCCTCTATCTTATTTTCATAGTAATGAGCATTTTCTGCTATATCTTTATAGATATTTACTCTTTGAAAATCTCTATTTGAGACAGCTGAATTCATTTTATCTCCAAATACTTCTATTGTATCGTTAATAACTGTCCTAAGCAATTCCAAACTTTCTGATATATCGATAGCCTTATCTGGACATTCTTCTTTTATTTTTTCAATAAAATATTTTAATTCCATGGTTTATCCCCCCGTTTAGTTCAATCTCAACATATTTAATTAAATACTTCTTAAGCCTTATAATCTTCCTTTTCTTCAGCTGCTATTTCATATTCTTTATCATTTATATCATAAGCACTTATATTTCCACACATTAATTCTGCTTGTTTCATAACTACTTCAAGAGCATGTTTTGTTTGTTCTGGTGGATAATTGTATTTTTTAAGTAATCTTTTTATGATTCTTCTCATCCCAGCTTGAGCACTTTTTTTAATGCTCCAGTCAATTGTAATATTCTTTCTAATGGCTACTGTTAGTTCATGGGCAATTTTTTTAAGGGTTTCATCATTTATAAATTTTCTTACTGCATCATCTACAGTTAGTGCATCATAAAAAGCTATTTCATCTTCTGTAAGTCCTAAATCTTTTTCTTGCTCACGCATCTCTTTCATTTCTTTAGCCATTCTAATAAGCTCTTCGATAACTTCTGCGTTTGTTATTGCTTGGTTTCTATATTTATTTAATGCCTTCTTTAGCTTTTCAGAGAACTTCTCTGATTTAACAAGATTTCGTTTCTCCATTGTTTTGATATTACCTTCAAGAAGTCTTTTAAGTATTTCAACCGCAAGATTTTTATATTTTATTTGACGCACTTCTTCTAAAAATTCTTCAGATAAAATAGAAACCTCAGGCCTTTGAAGTCCTAATGCATCAAATACATCTATAACTTCTTGAGATATGATTGACCTTTCAAACATCTGATTTACTCTCATATCAATTTCTTTTTTAGAAAGAGACTTTTTACCTTTAACATCTAACTTTGCCAAACTTACCTTTACTGCTTTAAAATAACTTACTTCAAGGGCATGTTTTTTCCCTTCATCGGTAGCAGCACATAAAGCATGGGCCTTTGCCAATTCTGTAGCAACTTTTTTAAATCTCTTTTGTTCTTTTTCTGGTAAACCTAGTACAAAATTCATTCCACTTGTAATAGCTCTAATCCTTTCAGCTTGAGAGCTTCCCATATAACCTGAGTAGTTAAGACCATGTAGCATGTCACGTAAAATTTCAAGCTTTTCAAGCATAATAGAAATAGCTACAGATGTATCAATACCTGTATTCTTTTTATCACTGTCTGTATATTCTTTTAAAGCCTTCTTTAAACTTTCAAGAATACCTATGTAATCAACTACTACTCCACCTGACTTGTCTTTAAATACCCTGTTTACCCTTGCTATTGCCTGCATTAGATTATGACCCTTCATAGGTTTATCTATATACATAGTATGCATAGAAGGAACATCAAAACCTGTAAGCCACATATCTCTAACTATCACGATTTTTAGTTCATCATTTACATCCTTCATTCTTTTAGCTAGAGTATCCCTTCTTTGTTTTCCACCTATATGTTTTTGAAGTTTTTCATTATCACCGGCTCCACCAGTAATGACAACTTTTATTTTCCCTTTATTTACATCATCACTATGCCACTCAGGTCTTAGCTTTACAATCTCATCGTATAAATCTACACAAATTCTACGGCTCATACATACAATCATAGCTTTACCATCAATAGTTTTAGATTTTTCTTCAAAGTGATTAACAATGTCCTCAGCAAGCTTTTTTATTCTATTTGGAGAACCTACTATTGCTTCAAGTCTCGACCATTTACTTTTATATTTTTCCTTTTCTTCCTGTTCCTGTCCTTCAGTTATCTCTTCAAATTCTTCATCTATTTTTTTAAGTTCTTCATCATCGGTTTCTAGCTTTATAATTCTATTTTCATAATAAATTTTAACAGTAGCTCCATCTTCGACAGCCCTTGTCATATCATATATATCAATATAATCTCCAAATACTGCAGGAGTTGACTTATCTTCAAATTCTATTGGAGTTCCTGTAAATCCTATAAAAGAGGCGTTAGGAAGAGCGTCTCTTACATATTTGGCAAATCCGTATTTTACATCTCCTGTTTTTGTATTTGTTTTAGCTTGCAAACCATATTGACTTCTATGGGCTTCGTCAGCTATAACTATAACGTTTCTTCTATCGGTTAAACATGGCATATCTCCTTCTTCAGGCTTAAACTTTTGAATAGTGGTAAATATTATTCCACCGGATTCCCTTTCATTTAATAAATCAAACAATCCATTAATCACTTTAGAATTAGACTTGGCATTTCTTTCTTTCTGTTCTTCTGTAAGTTTTCTTACATCAGCCTGTACAGGAGTTTGCCTCAATATATCCGAAGATTTGCTAAAGGTTGTATATAACTGGTCATCCAAATCATTTCTATCAGTAATGACTACAATAGTTGGATTATTAAAGTGTTTTACCAGCTGAGCAGCATAAAATACCATTGTAAGGCTTTTTCCAGAACCTTGTGTATGCCATATTACCCCTATTTTTCTATCTCCCTCTTCACTAATTGCAACTTTTGTCTTTTCAACAGCTTTTTTTACGGCAAAATACTGATGATATGCTGCAAGAATTTTTATAATAGTCTTTTTTTGTCCTATTTTATTACCGTCCCTGTCATAATCATCTTCCTTGGATTCTTGAAACAATATAAAGTTTTCTATTATATCAAGTAGCCTTTCTTTACTAAGCATACCTTTTATCATAACTTCATATTGGGGAACATCTAATGGTTCAATTTTTTCACCGTCTATACTCCTCCAATTCATAAACCTTTCAAAGTTTGAAGTTATTGTTCCTGCTTTAGCATTAATTCCATCGGAAAGAATACAAAAAGCATTATAATTAAATAATGAAGGAATATCCCTTTTATATGTTTGTATTTGATTATAAGCGTTTTCAATACCTACATTTTCATCTGAAGCTGATTTCAGCTCAACCACTACAAAGGGTATACCATTTATAAATATAATAATATCAGGTCTTCTTTCTTCATTTTCAAATACAGTAAATTGATTTACTACTAAGAACTCATTTCTATCAGGATTTTTAAAATCTATAATCTGTGCATTTTTTGTTCTGTTTAATCCCTTTTCCCTAATTGGAACTTCTATTCCCTCTACAAGAAGTTTATGAAAATATCGATTGTTTTCTTCTAGTAATGGACTGTTGAAAGTTATTATTTTTCTATAGGCTTCTTCTATAGCATCATCAGGCAAATCTCTATTTAGTCTAAATAATGCATCCCTTACCCTTTGCTCTAGTATTACATCACGATAATCTTTTCTTTCTGGAGAATCTCCATCGTAAGCAATATCAGGACCATATTTATATTCGTATCCTAACTCCATTAATAGCTCTATAAAGGCTTCTTCCAATGCTGATTCATTGAAATTTATGTATGAAATCAATATAGCTCCCCCTTTCAACCTGAACAATTGAGAATTGAAAATTGAGAATTGAGAATTAAAATCCTTTTTTCGTCATTCTCAATTATTTATTTTCCATTCTCAATTCTTAATTCTCAATTATCTAATGGTACTCTTATTTCACCTGACATAAGTTTTGGGAGTAAGGTATCACGAATTGAAGATAATTTGGCTGACTCTTCTTCATTATTAATTACTGTCTCCCTTAATTTTCTAACAATACTATTGAATCTTTCAAGTATTTCAAAATCATTTGGAATACAGATTTTGATACTGTATACATATTCTTTATCCGTATGTGGTATCGCTGAACCTGTAGTATTCGCTTTAATATCATCTTCAAAATATTTTAGAACATAATAGATAAAATCTTTACCTAAAGTTTTATCTTGTATATCAACTCTTGCAAGAGTTGAAGCTACAATTCCATTTTGACCATAATAGACCGTTCCTGAACTTGCTCCATCCATTACCATTAAAGTATCAAATTCATCAGCTATTATCATCTTTTCACTATTTGCATACAATGTTGAATTTCTATTTAATACATCAATAGTTAAATATTTTTTATAATTTTGAAAAAATGTTTCTTTGATTTCTTTAGGCTTCTTTCCCTTTTTGAATTTGATTATCTTTCCTAAATCAATAACCTCCCACCCCTTAGGAATCATTCCAAGTTCACTTTCAACCATTTCTCCACCGCTAGATTTATAGGGTTCTCCATTTTCATTTGGAAATTCAAAATCTATAAACCAGTGTTTAAAGATAGCCTGAGCCATTTTTTCAATGGTTTTATTGATTTTGTTATTGACTTCTATTTTTTCATCTAAAGTTGAAAGAATATGAACAATAGCTTTTTGTTCTTCGAGTGGTGGTAAATCAATCTCTAGTTCTCCTATAACACTTGGCTTTATTGAAGGGTAAGCAGATGTACTTGTTTCTGCTACTGCCTGAAGATAATTAGTAATACCATCTTGTGTTAAAAATCTATATAAGTATTCTGGAGTTACTATTTCTGAATTGGGAGTTAATACTGCAAATCCAGTTGAAACAATCATGTTGTTAACTGTTTTTTTTAATATTCCATAATGTTTTTGATTTGGTCTAACAGTCGATATTAAAATATCGTTTTCTTTTACTTTACGTTTTGCCCTACTAGGTACTTTATCTTTACCTACTACTAAATAGTGTATTTCATTAATAATTCCCTTATTAAGATTTGACGTATCTAAATAATTAATATATTCCCATCTGTCATTTTTACTTAAATTTTCTCTATTTATTTCACAAATATCACAAATCTTATATTTCAAACCCAATCCCCCCTAAGTTCTTTCTTATCTCATCCTCTAGCCTTCTTGACTTTGCAAATAACTCACTTAATTCACTTGTTAAATTCTCCATCTTTTCTTCAAAGGGGATGCCATCGTCTTCTGTTTCTTCTATGCCTACATATCTACCAGGGGTTAATACATACTCATGTTCCCTTACTTCTTCAATAGTGGCTGATTTGCAGAATCCTTTAATATCCTCATATTTACCATCAATGTTTCTCCAATTATGATAAGTATCGGCAATTTTTTTGATGTCTTCATCCTTTAATTCTCTATGTCTTCTATCTATCATTTCACCAAGATGTCTTGCATCTATAAACAATATTTCATGTTCTCTACTTCTATATTTAGGATTATTCTTCTTGTTTCGATTAAGAATCCATAGTGAAACAGGAATACTTGTTGAATAAAATAGCTTATCAGATAGTGCAACGATAGCATCTACTAAATCTGCTTCTATTAAATTTTTTCTTATATTGCCTTCATTTGATGTATTTGAACTTAAAGAACCATTAGCTAGTACAACTCCTGCTACTCCATTTGGAGCGAGATGATATATTATGTGCTGAAGCCATGCATAATTGGCGTTACTTGCTGGTGGTATTCCATATTTCCATCTCACGTCATCAGTTAATTTGTCTCCACCCCAATCACTAACATTAAAAGGTGGATTTGCAAGAATATAGTCAGCCTTAAGTGTCTTATGTAGGTCATTATGGAATGTATCTGCATGATGGGGACCTATATTTCCGTCTAATCCTCTAATAGCTAAATTCATTTTACATAGTTTCCAAGTTGTTGCATTTAGTTCTTGACCATAGATAGAAAGATTATCTATCCTGCCTTGATGCTCTTCAACGAACTTTTCACTTTGAATAAACATGCCACCACTACCACAGCAAGGGTCGTATATTCTTCCTTTGTAAGGCTCTATCATTTCAACTAATGTCTTTACTACACAAGTTGGAGTATAGAATTCTCCACCACCTTTACCTTCTGCACTAGCAAATTTGCCTAGGAAATATTCATATACTCTACCAAGCAAATCTTTTTCTCCATCTTTATGTAGCTTTATTGTCGAAATTAAATCTATAAGCTCTCCTAGTCTTCTTTTATCTAGTTCAGGTCTTGCATATCTTTTATCAAGTACACCCTTTAAGCTTGGATTTTCTTTTTCTATTAATATCATTGCATCATCAATAATCTGGCCGATTTTTGGATCTTTTGCATTATTCTTTATATGTTCCCACCTTGCTTCCTTTGGAACCCAGAAAATATTCTCTGCTTCGTATTCATCCCTATCTTCTTCAAATCCTTCTCCTTCTTCCACAAGTTCATTGTATTTCATTTCAAATTTATCGGATATGTATTTTAAAAATAAAAGTCCTAAGACAACGTGTTTATACTCACTGGCATCCATACTTCCCCTTAACTTATCTGCTGCTTTCCATAGGGTTTCTTCAAATCCTATTTTTGCTGTTGACATAACGAATTCCTCCTCTTTTATTGTGATTAATAGTTATAATCATCAAAAACTTCAAATATTTCACTTTCAAATTCATCCTGCTCCGGTCCTGAGGATACCCAGTCAGGTAATACTTCTAAATAATGAGCAAGGGCTTCTATAGTTTTATGTAATATAATCTCATGCTGAGCTTTTTCTACAAGTTCAACAATAAGTTTAAATGTATCCATATATGGATTTTTATCTACAATATCCAATGCCTTTTTAAATCTCTTTAAAAGTTTAGCTTTTTCTATATTTCTTTCAATAGAATTTATTTCTTCTTTGTCATATATAGGAACTTCTACAATATCATTTACTTCACCTATCATAAACTGTTGTTCATACTTTTTTATAACAGGTTTTAAATCCCTTTTTAATTTTTCTTTTTGAATCTCCAGTTTATCTATTTCATCTATTTCTTTATTAAAGTACTCTTTTTTTATGCCAAAGGTTTCTTCTAAAATTGGGAGATATTTTTTAGGTATATTTTGCTTTTTCTTAATCCATAGGTTTATATTTTGCTTCTTTATTCCCAGCTTCTTTGCAAGTTCTACATGCTGCATATTGTATAAGCTAAGTATATATTCTAGACCTATCAATAATTCACCTCCCAATTTTTTATTATTGTCTTAGTCAATATATTTTTATTATATCTTTTCTTTAATAAATATTCAATCTGTATTTTCATAATTTGGGATTTTTATGTGAATTTTACAAAATAAAAAACCCACATTTTTATTGTGGGCTTACTGTTTTCTATCCTCGTTCAAGGGAATATATACATTTTTTGTAAAACCTCTGTTATCATTGAAATTTCAACATCTCCTAGCTGTGTTTTCTTTTAATCAATACTACCGACTCCACATGAGCCGTATGCGGAAACATGTCTACACATACTACTTTTTCTACTTTATATCCTGCTTTTTTTACTTGTTTTAAATTTTCTGCTAAAGTTTTAGGATTACATGATATGTATATTATTTCTTTTGCTTTATATTTTAATATTTTTTCTAATGCCTTTGGATTTACTCCAGCTCTTGGCGGGTCAAGTATTATTATATCTGGTCTATCTTTTAACTCATTTATTTTTTCCAAAACGTCACCTGCAATAAATTCACAGTTATTAAGCCCATTCATTTTTGCATTTTCATTGGCAGCATCAACTGCTTCTTTTACTATTTCTATGCCTATTACTTTTTTAGCCTTTTTAGCTGCTATCTGTCCTATTGTTCCCGTTCCACAATAAAGGTCAAATATAGTCTTATCATCTGCACTTTCAATAAATTCAAGAGCCGTATTGTATAATACTTCTGCTCCTAATGAATTTGTTTGAAAAAATGAAAAAGGCGATATTTTGAATTTCAATCCCAATATTTCTTCATAAAAATAATCCTGTCCCCAAAGAATTTCTATTTTATCAGCTTGGACTGCATCAGCTAACTTATCATTAAATATGTGCAATATTCCCTTTATTTCCCCGTCTAAATCTAAAGTTTTTAATTTAGCAACAAATTCAGATAAATCCAAACTCAGCTGTGTTGAAGTAACTAAACTAATAAGTATTTCTCCTGTTTTTATGCCTTTTCTAACTACTAAATGTCTTAAATATCCTTCATGGGTTTTATTATTATATGCCGGTATATTTTTATCCTTAAAATAATTTAATGTAGCATCTAAAATGACATTAAAATCATCTTCTACAAGTTTACATTGATTGACTGTTATTATGGAATAAAATTTTCCTCTCTGATGCATACCTAATGTCATTTCTCCACCTTTAATTTCATCGCCAAAAGAATATTCCATTTTATTTCTATAGCCATACATATTTGGACTAGGCTTTATGCCTAAAAATTCATAATCCTCAATTCCTGCCTCATCCAATAGCTTTTTTACAAGTTCAGACTTAATTTGCAATTGAATTTCATATGGTACATTTTGACGTAAACATCCTCCACATTTTTCAAAATGCGGACAGACAAATTCAGCCTCTAATGGCGACCTTTCAATAATGTCAATAAGTTTTCCTTCAGCATATTCTCTTTTGTTTTTTATTATTTTTACCTTTACTTTCTGTCCTTTCAGCGTATTTTTTACATATACTTTTTTATCATCTACATATGAAATACCCTTTGAAGGGAACTCCATATCTTGTATCTGAAGTTCTATTATTTGACCTCTTTTCATATACTACACTCCCTAAATATTTCTTTCATATTTATAATTTTTCTTTATTAAAGACATAATATACGACTATAATCTCTCCAAAAAACATTTAAATTTATTAGCAAAAATAAAATCGGAAATAATTCCGACTTTATGCTATATCTAAATAATTTTCAACATATTTATCTGCAATTTGACAAATTTCTTCTTTATTTGGAAGTGACAGTTCATCAGAAACTGCAATCACTTTCATTCCAGCTCTTTTAGCAGCTAAAACTCCAGCATAAGTATCTTCAAATACCAAACAATCTTTTGGCTCAACTTTTAAATCTTGTGCTACTTTTAAAAATATATCTGGAAATGGTTTACCTCTCTTAACTTCGCATGATGTTCTTATCGTATCAAAATAATCAATAATATCATGTCGCTTTAATACTTCTACTACTAATTCTTTTAAATTACTAGTTCCTATACCAAGCTTAATATTTTTTGACTTTAAAAATTCAATAAACTCTCGTACGCCTTCCTTCAGTTCTATTTTATTCTTATAATAATCATAAGCCATTTTTATAAACTCTGATTTAATATCTTCAACATCTTCATTTAATTTGAACCTATTTTTAAAATATACTACTGTTTCAGTAAAACTCATTCCTTCTATATCTTTATTTAAGTCATTTGGAACATCTATACCTCTTTTTTGTAAAAATTCCCTATCCAGCTTTTCCCATATCCACATCGAATCTATTATGGTACCATCTAAATCAAAAATAACTGCTTTTATTGAATCTAACATAACACCCTCCAAATAAATTAAAAGTTATAGATATATTCTAATATTTATTTTTTATATAGTCAAACATAAAAACAGCTTGATTTTTATCAACTATCATATAATTTATAATTACACATTCCGAGTTACAAGCTTTAGTATCAAATCTTTAAAATCTTTAATTTTTAATCTACTTTTAAGTTACTACACTACCGCTTCTTATAAAAAATATTCAAACTTAAAATAAGTAAAAAAAACACACCTATAAAAAGGTGTCATTTAAAACAATCTATTTCATATCAATTTGTCTTTTAAATAAAATCTTAGATTCTGTATAATACTCATTAAGTTTTCTCAAATTAACAATCCATAAATATATAACATATGGAATAAAAATGACAAATACAAAAGAAATATTAACCATTAAAATAAAATTAAATATTCCATGTAAAACCATTGGAATAAATAGAGATTTTTTTAAATACTTTTTTCTCATTTTACTTTCTGTAGCAAATTTTGCTAAAGATAGATAGTATCCCATAGTAACTGCAAAGAGCATATGAGCTGGTACTGAAAAAACTCCTCTATATAATCCTATATGAGGATTAGTTGTAAATCTAAATACTACATACATTATATTTTCAACTGTTGCAAATCCTAATGCTGAAAATATAGCATAAACTATACCGTCTAATTTTTCATCAAATGCCTCATGTTTAAAAGCTGTTCGCAATACTACTCCTCTTTTAAAAAATTCTTCAGTCAATCCTGCAACAACAAAAGCTGTATAAGCAGCTCCTATATACCCCGTAAAAATATTTAATGACACTAAAAAATTTTCAACAATAGCTACTGGTATTACTGAAAGTGCTCCTAAAATAAATACTTTAAGCAAAAGTGATAAAGGCTCTTTATCATATCTATCAGTAAAATATACAGAAAGAGCTAAAGCAATACCTGGTGTGACTGCTATGATAAATAATCTCGTATTCATTATAAGCACTCCTTTAAAAGTTGCTTATAAGAATATTATCTGTAATTTTTATCTTTTTATTTTATTTAATTCTTCCCATTCTTTTCTTAAAATTGCCATTCTGTATGTATCTGTAAATCTTCCATATATATACCTGTCTTCTTTGAAAATTCCTTCTACTTTAAAACCGCATTTTTCATAACATCTTATTGCTTTTTTATTATACTCTCTCACTTCAAGCTCAAGCTTATTTAATCCAAGTCTTTGAAAACAAAATTCTAGCAAAAGATTTATAGCTTCTGTTCCATATCCTTTTGAATGATTTTCTTCTCTGCCTATAATAATACCCATTATAGCTTTTCTATTTTTCCAATCTATCTTTATCAAATCGATTTGACCAATATATTCTTCAGTTCTTTTATCAGCTATAACAAAGCCACACATGTCTTTTCTTTCTGATTCTATCATCATATCTAAAAATTTTTCAGTTGTTCTTAAAGAATGAGGAAACAAAAAAATATCTGAAAGCATATCCGTTATTTTTGAATTATTTACCCATTCTCTAATATATGACAAATCTTCTTTTTTATATTCTCTAAGCATTATTCTATTTCCATATAATCTTGGCATATTCTCCCCCTCATTTTCTTCTAAAAATGACATATTTCCTGGGCAATAGATTTTATTTTATAGTCTTACAAAATTCAAATACCCTATTATTTTTTAAAAAAGACAAATTTATACAAAAATAATATGAACTGATTAAAGAATTAGCAATAACAAAATTTACTTTTTGTTATTGCTATCTATATTAGTACTTAGTATTTATATAACTATCTATTAGAGATTTTCTTACTTCATTTTTAAAGACGCCTTCTTCTTTTAATCTTTTAAGCATATATTCACTTTTTGAATGTAATATTATATTATCGTAATCTTTTAAAACAATTTCATAAAGTTTATTTCTTAATACTTTAGACTTAACTTTTATATAATAAGCTTCTACATTCTTAAAATCAATATATTCAAGAAGTTTCAAAGTTGATTTATCTTTTTGATGATAGTAGTAACCTGCTTTCCTTCCATATTCCCTTGCTACTTTAGGATGCTTTTCTATTAACTTTCTATCTTTAGATTTCATATAGCAGTATTTTGCATACATATTGTAATATTGATAGTTATAAATTCCCTTTTCAAATGAATCTATACCATTTTTAAACGGTTTTAAATTTAATCTCTGCATAAAATGATAATGTTCTTCTATAAATTCTCTCTTTGAAATATCTCCATTATGAAACTGAATTATAAGTGAATTTCTATTTGCAAAAAACTTATCAAAAACGTTGTCATCAACTCTAAAATTAAACATTTTTACACCCAATCTAAACTTAAATTTTAAAAATGTTCTCCATTTTCATAGTAACTGTTTTTGTTAAATACAGTAAATGCTATATCTAAACTTTCGATATTTAATGAATGAATGTATTTTGTTATTATTTTTGCAACTTTATCTTGAACTTCTTGCCCTCTATCAAACCATGCTACTTCTATAAATGGATATGTCTGTACTATTTCTCCATCAAATATCGAAGTAGTATTAAAACATTCAATTGTAAAATAATCTCTCGGACAGCCTACCACCTCAGTCAATTCATCTATTAGCTCCTTACTAATTCTCTTTATTTTTTCAGCTTCTATACCCCTTATCTTTAGCTGCGGCATATTTTCTTCCTCCTTGTTAATTCATAAAATTATTATTTATCTTAAAATTTAATACTATTAACTTTTTAATTAATTTGATTATAACATTTTATTCAAATTAATACCAAAATTCATATTTATAATATTCTAATGGGATTAAAATTTAAATAATCACAAGAAGTCAAAATATACTCCACTCCATTTAATACCCCTTTAAGTCCAGCTTCAAATGAATCCAAATCATGTAAATGCCCGTATACTACTTTCTCTACTTTATATTCTTCATATATTTCTATAAAACCAGATTTTTCAAATTTTTCATTAGTAGGTGGATAATGCGTCATGACTATAAATTTATCATATCCATCTTTTACAGCTGCATTTAAAGACAATCTTAATCTGTGAAGTTCTCTTTCATATATCTTTTTATCATGTTCATCAAATTTATTTTCATTAGGACAAATCCATCCTCTTGTACCACAAATAGCATAATCTTCATATGTAAAATAATTATTTTGTAAAAACATCATATTTTCAAACAAACTATTCATCTTACTCAATGATGTCCACCAATAATCATGATTTCCCCTTATAAGTATTTTTTTTCCCGGAAGATTGTTAATCCAATTCAAATCATAAATAGCTTCTTTTAACTTCATTGCCCATGATATATCACCGGGAATTAATATGGTATCTTCGCCTTTTATATTTTTAATCCAATTATTTTTAATTTTTTCAGTATGATTAATCCAATTTTCACCAAACACATCCATTGGTTTATTTGAACTAAAACTCAAATGTAAATCTCCTATAGCAAAAAGAGCCATTTAATCACCAACTATTCTTTCTCTGCTTCCATTTTATTTACTATAAAAATTATAGATTATACGTCTGATACCTTCTTACTGTCCGTCTTATCGTTTCAGAAAGGTTTTCTAGTTCTGCTAAACTGCCTTTTTCCCAAATTTCATCAAATTTATCCTGAAATTCTCTTGCTTCTTTTTCATATCCTATTAAATTTAACAGTTGAATATTATTCACTATATCTGTTACATTATTTGATTTTTCTTCAAACATCTTCTGTGCTCTAATTATTTCATCTCTTATTTCACGCATTTCTTGGTCTAACAAATATGCTGCTTCTGCTGCCTTTCTAAGACGAACTTTAATATTTTCCGGTATATTCTTTTTATATTTATAGTTTAATGAATGTTCTATAGTTGCCCAAAAATTCATAGCTAGAGTACGAATTTGCAATTCTGCAAATATTTCTTTTTCGCCCAATGCAGTTTGAACAGGATATTTAATTATAACATGATAGCTTCTATAACCGCTGTCCTTTTTATTTTTTATATAATCTTTTTCATATACTATCTTTAAATCTTTTCCATCTCTTTTTCTTATTAAATCAACTACTTTGTAAATATCATCTTCAAATTGACACATTATTCTAATTCCAGCTATATCTTCTATTTTTTCTTCTATTTTATCTTCTGGTATATTATATCTCTTTGCCTTCTCTAATATGCTAGAAATCTTTTTTACTCTTCCTGTAACAAACTCTATTGGAGAATATTCGTTCATATCCCTAAGTTCATTTCTTATAGACTTAAATTTAACCTTTAATTCTTCCACAGCTTGCTCATAGGGGATTAATATCTCTTTCCAGCGTCTTATTTTTTGCATCAACACCCCTCCTGACAGTTGAAAACAATTTTTACTAATTTTCTTAGTTTATTTTCATAATTTCTAAAAAATGTCTAAAATCCTTAAAATCATGATATATATAATCAGGTTTGTATTTCAAAAGTTCATCAAATCCATAAGGTCCAGTAGCCACTGCAACTGATTTTACTCCTACTTTTTTACTCGATTTTATATCTCTTGGTGTATCTCCTATTACATATATATCTTCTTTTTTAAAATCAATATTATAATATTTTTTAGCTCTATCAATAACTTTATCAATCAGTTCCCATCTTTTTAAATCTTCATCGCCAAATCCACCAATTTCAAAATAATGATTTAATCCTAAATGAGACAGTTTTAATCTCGCTCCTATTTCACAATTTCCAGTTCCAACAACATGATATATATTTTCATTTTTATAAGTATATTCAAGAAATTCTTTAATTCCCGGTAAAATTTCTGGCGAAGAATTATTTTTTAATTCTTCTTTCAACATTTTACCGTATACATTAAAAAAATCATTTATATTTTCTTCAACAATTTTATTATTGTTTAAAGCATCTCTTACAATATGCCAATCTAATCTGCCTGCCATGCTTACATTTTTAAATCCCTCTTTTATATTATACTTGTGAAAAAAAGCTTTTTCCATTGCTTTTCTTCCACTTCCCATGCTGTTTATTAATGTTCCATCAATATCCCATATCAAAAGTATCTTTTTCATACTGTCCTCCTTAAAGGCATACTCTACAATTATATTATAATATTTAAGTATATTTTTAAAGTCAACGTGTCTAAGATAATCTATTATTTTTAAATTCTTTTTATTATATCTGCTTAATATAATTAAATTATATTAAAAACTTCCTGCTAATCACAGGAAGTTTTTAAATCGCCTCAGTGCCTTTCCACCTACATAATCATATCTGTCACCTTGATAAATATCTAGTTTTTCCAATCTTTCATCAATCATATCCTGTACTTTCCACCAGCTCATATTCCAATTGCAAAATAAAGTTTCTTCTTTAGGTGCTCTTGCAACTAATCTTTGAATAACTATATCCGGACTTAAATATCTTATAAAATTCACTACTCTATCTACATATTCTTCTACAGTTATTATCTGAAATTCATTATTTTCATACATATTTCCCAAGACAGTATTTCTTAATATATATAGTGAATGAATTTTGACTTGTTTTACCCCTAAAACCGATATTATCTTAGAAGCTTCTATAACATCTTCAAAATCGTCCCACGGCAAATTTAATATTATATGACAGCAACTTCCAAATTGATATTTATTTATATTCATCATGGCATCAATAAATTCTGCTAAAGTATGTCCTCTATTAATTTTCTTTAAAGTCTTATAATTTACTGTTTGAAGCCCCAATTCAAGCGTTATTTCTTTTTGATATATTTTTTGTATCTCATCTAATACTTGAAGATATTCATCACTTATACAATCTGGACGAGTTGAAATATAAATTTCGACAACATCTTCAAAATCTGCTGCCTCTCTGATAAAATCTTTAAATTTGTCAATTGGAAGATAAGTATTTGTAAAATTTTGAAAATATGCTATGAATTTTTTTGCTTTATATTTACTACTTATATAATTTATATTTTTATGTAATTGTTCTTTAACCGACAAACTATTACTCAAATTTTCAAATCCAGCACCTATATCACCGCAAAAAATACAACCTCCTCGCCCTAATACACCATCTCTATTAGGACATGTTACAGGAATATTTATTGGAATTTTATAAACTTTTTGACCGTATTTTTCTCTTAAATAAACAGAATACTTCCTATATCTAATATTTTCTGTCATATCTACTTCCTCACTCTTGTATAATATTATCAAGTTTTTTCACATTTTTTTATCCTAATAATAGTATAACATATACATAATTTATATATTATTTTTTTCAATAAACATTGAAAAAGTAGCCAAATCGGCTACTTTTATTTATTGTACAGGAATCAACAATTTTTGTCCAGGCAATATAAAGTGAGGATTTTTTAATTTATTATATTTAGCTAAATCTTGCCATGATAAATTAAATTTTTCTGCTATTTTCCATAAAACATCACCTGATACAACTACATATACTTTCTCATTATTTGAAACTTTTTCTTTTTTTACTACATCTTTTTTGGCTACAGCTATTCTTCCATCAACTTTTGCATCTGATACCCCATATTTTTGTATATGTGCTACTAATATTTCATCAAGAGCTGGATATTCTCCTAAAATTTTATCATCTGCAAACATTTTATAGTCATCTCCACCTGCTGCTAAGAAATCATTAGTAGCAAGTTTATATGTTTTATTTAAATCTATTGGCTGCCCAGCAACTTTAACCTCGATAAGTCTATTCCCAGGCTTTTTAGCAGGGTCAAACTTAAATGTCATTCCAGCAACATGTGGAAAAGCACCTTTAGGTTCTGGATACGAACTTATACCATGTTCAATAGCTGAAACTAAATCTGAACCTTTTACTTCCTTAACTACTACATAATTGCCAAATGGTAAAACTGTAATTATTTCTCCTTGAGTTATTTCACCCGGTTCTATAGATGCTCTTATTCCTCCACCATTAGTCAAAGCTACATCTGCATTTGTAGCTTTAAGCATTGCAGTTGCTATAAGATTACCAAGATTTGTCTCTCTAGTTCTAACATGTGCTCTTTCTCCATCAAGCTTAATATCTGTATTTCCAACCACAACTGAAGTAATCTTTTCATTTTCAGATTTTACTTCATTTATAACTTTTACTACTTTTTCATCTTTAGGAAGATTTGCTGCTTCTTCTTTTGTAAACAACTTTGCTGACATTGAAGTTATTTTCCCATCTTTATAAGTAAGATTAACTATACCTAAATTTTTATCATATTCACCTGTCTGTACTATTAAAGTACCATTTACTTTCATTCCTTCTGGCAACATAGTATGACTATGTCCATCTACAATAATATCTATTCCATCTACTTCTTTAGCAACTTTAATACTAGTATCTTTACTGCTTTCATCCATACCTAAATGTGTTAAAGCTATAATTATATCAGTTTTGTCTTTTAACTCAGCAACTACTTGTTTAGCTACTGTTACAGGATCTTTAAATACTAAGCCTTTTACATTTTTAGGATGAGTTTTATATACTGTCTCTGGAGTTGCAAGTCCAAATATTCCAACATTTAATCCACCAATTTTTTTAATAATATAAGGTTTTAATAACTTTGTTCCATCTTCTCTTTCAACATTAGCCGCTAAAAGTGGAAATTTCGCTTTTTCTGCTAATTCTAAAAGTCTCTTTTGTCCATAGTTAAAATCGTGATTACCCACAACCATAGCATCATAGCCTATAGTATTCATTATTTTAACTATACTTTCACCTTTTGATATAGTAGCAATAGTTTGTCCATGAAATGTATCTCCTGCATCTAAAACTAATACATTTTTATTATTTTTTCTCAATTCATTTATCTTAGCAGCAATTTTGGCAAATCCCATTCCTGCATATTTACCTTCTTCAACTCTGGCATGAGTATCATTAGTATGTACAATTGTTAAATTAATACTATCATTTGATTCAGCATTTACAATAAATGTACCTGTTGTAAAAAGAGATGTAAAAATTAACATAAATACAAGTACAAAACTCAATTTAAAAAACTTTTTCATTTACATTCTCCTCTCTAAAATCATCTTCTTTTAAACTTTTTTGTTTGTATTGCATCTTTTTCAAAAGTTTTGTATATTTTTATTATTCTACATATAAAAAGATTTTTCCTGCAAAATAATTTAGTTTTGCAATATTTTTAGTAAAAATTAAAACAGGTATGGAAATAAACCATACCTGCTTTTAAACAGCTTGTTCATTCACTTCTTCAAGAGGAACCACATCTATAATAACTTCATAACTTAATTTGTTTTTTAATCTTTTAATCATATTTTGCTGTTCTGACTTTTCAAAAGATTCACCCATAACTATAATATCTATATTATTTTTTTCTGCAAAATTTCTCAAAGTTTCTTCAATGTCTGGTGCTTTTATAACTGTTAAATCAGCTCCATATGATTTTGATTTATCAAAAAGATATTCTAAAGCATCAGACTCTTTTAGTTTTCCAAAATACTTCCAGCCCTCTTTTACTACATGAATAACATGCAGTTCTCCATTTAATTGTTTCTTAATTTCTGCTCCTCTTCTTATCAACCTTTCACAAGATTTTTGTTGAGTAACACAGACCATTATATTTTTTACTGTTTTTCTCATTTCAAACCCCTTTCCGGTTAATTTTACCGTTTTATTGGGTTCAAACATATACTTATTAACTCTGTATATTCCCCCTATTAATTATTATACTACAATTTAATTCTATTTAAACATCTATTACATTTTGTTAACTTATTATACTATAGCAGCAAGTAAAAGTATTTCCTCGTTGTTATTATATATCATAGGAAATTGCGATATTGGCAATGGATTTGTACCTTTACCTACTTCTATAGTATATCCCGGTCTTCTATATTCCTTGATAAACCAATCTTTATATCCTGAATAAGAAGCTGTACCGTATGTTTCTTCTAATCTATAACCACTAGCCCTAGAAAACATTTCGCCTATTGTCCTTGCAACTGGCGGTGCCATGTTTTGAAAGTTCCAATATATAACCTGACCTTGACTGTGATATGATAATGTCAGTTTAAAATTATGTTTTCTCGTAAAATCTGCAACTGCTTTAGATTCTGGTTCAGATTCCGGATATTCTCCTGGATACCTTCTAGGTCCGGGTTTATCATAACCTAATTTTTCTGCAATCTTTTTATATTCCTCCCATAAAGCATCATAATTGTGATTTAAATCTACTCCTCTTATATTAGCCGACCAAACTTTAGAAAAAGGAAGTCCTGTATCATTCCATTTTAACAACTGCTCATAATATGGATTATCCGGACTTAAGCCATTAAGTACTAAATCTACCCCATCAGGATTGACCATTGGAATTATATATATACTGCTTTTATTCCATATTTGCTGTAAATCATATCCTCTGATATTCTTTCCATCTGTAAAACTTTTTAAGAAATTTTCAGTAAACTTCATCAATAGCGGTGTAGTAATCCACTCTAAGGCATGATGTGAAGCATTATAAAAAACTTGATTTGACCCTTTTCCCAGTCTTATATAATATAAATTTTTTCCCAATACACTCTTACCTGCCACTCCTACTTCAATAAAAGGATACCTCGCTTTTAACCCTTCTATATCTCTTTCCATTATTTCATAAGTATAATCTATATTTGTATCTACTACATCTATACCATACGGTACAACAATTTTTTGTCCTACTTGAAGTTCATAAGGATTTAAACCCGGATTAGCAGCAACTATCTTATTTACTGTAGTATAATACCTTTTAGCTATATCCCAAAATGTATCTCCACTCTTTATATAATAAATATCATAGCCTAACAAAAGAGGTTTTAATACTTTATATGTTTGAGGTCCTATTATACCATCAGGAGTTAAGTTATTGTTTTTCTGAAAATTTATGACTGCCTGTCTAGTTTGCCATCCAAACAAACCATCTATTGCCCCGGGATTATATCCTATCTTTTTTAACAATGATTGTATTTCCATTACATCAGTTCCTTTTGAACCTAACTTTAAAATTCTCAAATCATTTACCTCCTAAAAATACCTTTTATTATCATCTTATACTCTCATTTATATAATGTGATTTAATCTTAAAAAGTTTTAATTGTATAGTTATGTGTTATAATATTTATTGAATTAAAATTGGGAGGTTGCATATGGAAAGATATACAAAAATTATAGGTCTTACTGGTTCTTGTTTTATACGAGAATATAAGAAGAAAAAGCACCATAAAAATAAACTCAGGGAAGTAAAAGAAGATACAGTAGCTAAATTTTTCTTAGAAGGTTCTGCTGAAGTCTTAGTTGTCTTTGAGGAAACTGGAAAAGAAATTTTGTTAAATATAAATAGCAATCCTGATGATATAATGAAGTATTTAGGAAAATCTTTCTTGCCATAAAAAAAGAGTGAAGAAAATTTTCTTTCTTCACCTTTTCTACTTTAAAAATTTATTGTTCTTTTATATTAGATATTGATGCATATCTTCATTGAGTTCATTTTTTGTACAGCTTATAGTCATAATAAAATCTATATTATAAGACTCTGAAATACTTTTTAATTTATCAATAAACTTAGGTATATCATCATGATTTGCCTGCATTACTTTAAACAGACCATCTATATAAATCTTGTTGATGTCGTAATCATTTGAAAGAATTCCACATAAAAAGCCAAAGAATTCATCTGCATTTTTCAATGGATATTCATCCATACTTATAAATCTCAAATCATGTCTTAAATCGTACATATGTCTTTTATCATCATCAACAAATATTACATTTCCTTTTGAACTTTCAACATCTTTATTTGCCATATTAATCAATTTTTTTGTCTTTCCACTGCCCTTTGGACCAGCAATAATACTTATCATTTTAATCTCCTCCCTTTAATATATTAGAGAAAGAACTCTGTTAAAGAATATTCAAAATATTCTTTACTAGAACTTCTACAAATCTTCATAAATTCCTTCAAAAACATTTAACTAATTTACATCTATAATATTCGTGTTTTTTATTTTATCTTATCTATATAATTTTTTCTCAATTGACCACAAGCTGCATCTATATCACTGCCAATTTCTCTTCTTATAGTTGCATTAATACCTTTTTCTTTAAGTATTTTTTGAAATTCAATCACTCTATCCTGATTTGATGTAGTATAATTTTTCTCTTTTATTTCATTTAAAGGGATGAGATTTACATGACACAACATGCCTTTTAATCTTCTGGAGAGTTCAAATGCATGTTCTATTTTATCATTAACTCCCTTTATTAAAGAATATTCAAATGTTATCCTTCGATTCGTAATTTTTATATATTTTTTACATGCTTTCAAAAGTTTGTCCATATTATAAACTTTATTTATAGGCATAATCTTATTTCTAATTTCATCATTAGGAGCATGTAGTGATATAGCAAGGGTTAATTGTAATTTTCTCTCTGCAAGGTCCAATATCTTAGGAACAATTCCACATGTAGATAAAGTTATATTTCTCATACTTATATTTAATCCAGAAGGATGATTAATTATTTCTAAAAATTTCAATACTTCATCATAATTATCTAAAGGTTCCCCACTGCCCATTAAAACCACATTTGATATTTTTTCACCAATATCTTTACTAATAGATAAAATTTGCCCAATAATCTCTCCTGCAGTTAAATTTCTAACCATGCCGTCTATAGTCGATGCACAAAAACTACAGCCCATTTTACATCCTACTTGTGTTGATACACATACAGAATTTCCATATTTATATCTCATTAAAACACTTTCAATTACATTTCCATCTTTTAATAAAAAAAGATATTTTCTATTTCCATCATTTTTTGACTTTAATACTTTTAATATATCCATATTTTTCAAATATGATACTTCTTTAAGTTTATTTCTAAATTTTTTAGATATATTAGTCATCTCCTCTATATCTTCTATGCCCTTATATATCCATTCAAAAATTTGTTTCCCTCTAAATCTCTTTTCACTAAGCTCAACCACCAACTCCTCAAGCTCTTTTATAGTTAAACTTCTCAAATCAACTTGTTTTTTCACATTATCTCTCCTCATTTTAATTTTATCTATATATAAAATCTCAAAATATAAAATCTCAAAGTAAAATTAAAGATGTCAATTAAATACTGACATCATATAATTATTACACGCATTTACAATGCTTTTTTATGAAATTTACTTCCAAAATAATTCGTTCCCCAAACTCCTGTAAGTATCATAACTGCTCCCACAAATTGATACCAATAAAAAGGTTCATGTCTTATCAAAACACCTGCTATAATAGACACTACACTAGATAGATTTGCAAAAACTGCAGACCTTGAAGCCTCTAGCTTTGATAGAGTATAATTTACTAGAAAAAAAGCTATTACTGAAGAAAGAATACCTAAATATAGTATTGATGATAGCACTTTATAATTTAATAAAGGTTCAAAATATCTAGTTATTTCTCCTTTTAAGAGATGTTCTAGCACAGCTATAAAGTTAAATGCTATTGCCCCTATCCACATCATTGCAAATGTTATTTCTACAGGTTTAAATTCTGCTGAATACTTTCTAGATAAAATATTGAAAATTGAAGCACATAAAACAGCCATAAGCAGTACAATAATACCACTTATATTTGAACCTATTTCACTACTTTTCATAATTATTATAAAAATAGTGCCCACAACAGATAATCCAACAAAGATAATCTGAATTTTAGAAGGATATTCTTTTAAAAATATAGCTGCAAATACTGTTACAACAACAGGTATCAAAGCTATCATCATACCTGACTCCGATGCAGTAGTCATTTTTATTCCAAAAACTTCAAATATAAAATACGTTACCGGCTGTGCCAAAGCAATAGCAATAAGTTTATGTAAACCTTTCCCTCTATAATCAACATTTATAATTTTAAATATTTTTAATAGGCTCAAAGTCAACGCTGCTATTCCAAATCTAAATCCTAAAAGATGAAAAGGTCCTATTCCAGATAAAGCTTCTTTCGTAAATAAAAATGAAAAACCAAATATTAAAGACATTCCTACTCCAGCTAAATAAGGTAAATATTTTTCCTTCTCTGCCATAACTCTACCTTCCTTTTATATTTTTGAATAAAAATAAATACTACAAAAAATATATCTTTAAAACAACCCTTTTCTATAAAAAATATACTATCATTAGTTTCTACTTAAAAGGAACAGAAGTTTTTTCAGATAATGCTTTGCCTTTATTTTTTAAATATCTTTTAAGCTTTTCCTTTGAGATATTCATAATTAATTCTTCAGGCATTTGAACTAATTTAAAAACTTCAATTACTTTATCAAATTTACCTAAATCAAAAGAAATATGAGCATCACTTCCTGCTATTATTTTAACTCCAAGCTCTTTAGCTTTTTTAGCAATTTCTATGCAATTTTCTCTACTCCCTTTTCGACCCGGATTAGTAAAAGAACTATTGTTTATTTCTATTATTACATCATTTTCTTTAGCAGCTTTAACAAATTTATCAATATCTATAGGAAATTTCGGATTTCCCGGATGAGCTATTATATCTACATACTTATTTTTCATAACATTAATAAAAGCCATTGTATTTTCCTCTACACTACCCGGCTTTATGCAAACATCATGTAAACTTGCTAAAACTAAGTCAAGTCTTTTTAAATATCTTTCTTCTATATCAATTTTCCCATCATAATTTATAATATTTGCTTCTACACCTCTTAATATTTCTATTCCATCAATTTCTCTAGGTATTACTCTTTGATTACCTATATGAAAGATATGAGGTCCACCCGGCATTGCTGGTCCATGGTCAGTAATAGCAAATAATTCAATCCCCCTTTGAATTGCAGCCTTTACATAATCGTGTACACTGCTATATGCATGTCCACTAGAAATAGTATGTATATGTGTATCTAATATAAGTTTCACAAAATCACCCCTCAAAATTAATAACCCTTTTCTAAATCCACTACATTTAATAATTTTTCATTGTTTTTGTATCTTTTTAAATTTTCATATATAACTTCAAACCTTCTTTCATTTCTTTTTTCTGATACCCATGAATTATGCGGAGTAATATAGACATTTTTAAAATCCCATAAAGGACTATCTTCCGATAGCGGTTCATTTTCAAAAACATCTAAAGCAACCCCCATGAACCAGCCTTCTTTCAATTTTTCAATTAAATCTCTTTCATCTAATATGCTTCCTCTAGAAACATTGATTAAAACAGAATTCTTTTTCATTTTGCTCAATCTTTCTCCATTCATTAAATGATGTGTTTTTTCTGTATATGGTATTGCACAAATAATAATATCACATATTGCTAAAAAATCGTCAAGATTAGATAAAGAAAAACATTTATCAAAATATTTTATATTCCTACCATTTGTATTCAAACCATAAATTTTAACTCCAAATCCTTGAAGTCTTTTAGCTGCTTCTATAGAAATAGTTCCTGTTCCTAAAAAACCTACTACTTTACCATATAATTCTAATAAACCAGTATTAATTTTCCATTTCTTTTCTTTTTGTCTTTCATAAAAATATCTGCTATCTTTATAAATTTCCAATATTTTTAGTACAATCCATTCACCCATTGGAATACTGTACCCACCCTTATTATTTGTTAAAATAATTCCCTTCTTTTTTATATAATCAATAGGTGCTTGATCTATACCTATACTTGATAATTGTATCCATTTTAAATTTAAAAGTTTTGTAATATCTAATCTATTAAATGGATTATAACAAACTAATATATCTATGTCTTCTATTTCTTTTGAATTTATTATTTCTCTTTCATAGATATATTTTACATCATAACCCAATTTTTTTATAGAATTCATTTTTTCTGTGCCGTAATCATATGTAAAAAGTACTTTCATAATAAACTTCCTTTCAGTTAATTTTTTTAAAAATAAAGTTACTGCAAAGCAGTAACTTTATTTACTAAAAATTTCATGTTCATAATCTTCAACAACTTCACTCAATATATCAGCTAATCCGACAAATTCACAGCCAACTGTAAAACCATTATTTATTCTCTGACATCTCACTATTTTGAGTACACTATAAAATATTTTTTCTTCATCAATTGTAACTTTAGCATTAAAATAGTATCCAATAGGAAATTCTCTCTTGCTAATAAATCCTATACCCGACCTAGAAATATTTATAACTGTAACATCTTCATTAATATCATTTAAAGTCTTATCTCCGCACTTATATAATGACTTAATATTTAAATTAATATTTACAGGTAATCTTTTAAACTTTCTTTTATCCTCCATTATACTCCCCCTTATTTACTCCAATTTACTATTATTATATAATTATACATTTTATCAAGAAAATAAACAAACTATAAATTATATAGATAAGTTTTAAATGCTTTTATCTACTATTAAAATATCAACAATGTAAAATTTATCATAAAATATATTATAAAGATATAAAGAGGGATGAATATGTCTAAATTTTCTAAAAATATACATACTCTATTGGCATCAGAAATTTTCATCAATTTATTATGCTCCAAATCAGTAAAACTAGCTGAATTATATTCTCTACTCAATATACTTATTAAATCTGAAATCCCATTTGACTTGTCATTTTCACCTGGCACAAGACGCACAATTGAAAACATCAAACTCGTTATATATATTAATCCTACTACTACAATTGATTTCATAATTAAATTAGAAACCGGTGGAAACATATTTAATGGCTAATTTATAATGCAACTTTTAATTTATACTCAACTTTATTAACCTCAATTATTTCTTTAATTAAATTATTTAAACAATCTATCGCTTCCTCAGGTAATTTATCAACTCCATTATCCTTATAATTCAAATCTGAAATAAAATTAATTCTATATTTTATTCCTTTTATTAATTCACTTACATAATTTTCATCTAATAAATTTGGTATAAAACCTTTAATTTTAACAATCTCTATACCTGAAAAATTACCCCATTTCTCAAAATCAGCTTTCCCTTCTACTATACTATCTAACAGCTCAATAGTAATTTCCTTTGATATTTTTTTATCCATAAAAAAACCAGTATTAAATATATAACAGTTAACTTTTTTATTTTTAAACAAATCTTTAAATTTCTCATAATCCTCAGCCAATGGATAAGTTCTAAATGGATTAGCGTATGGTTCTATTACTAAAGAATCTTTATTTACTCCCTTAGCCAATCTTTCAGCTGATGTTCTTTTTGTAGCAAGTGTAGCTCCCATTGTAGCTGCAAGTATCGGATTATTGATTTTAAGTACTGGTGGTAAACTAGGGTCTTTCATTAACCATATTATTGCATTTATAGGTTCATCAAATTTATTTAATCTGTTTTTTGTCCATAATTTTGATTTTATTGCTCTTCCATTTCCATTTCTAATATCTTCCGTAACCAATACTATTTTTCCATTTTCATCCATAGTTGCTCCACAATTTTGTACAGTCAGTAAATATTTATTATCTTTGCATGAGCTTGGATAATCCTGTGTTTTATCAAAATATGAAGGTTCAAGAGCTATAGAAGTTTTATTTTCAGTAGAAATTATAAATGCATCATCATGAAGTATAGATATGTCAAATTTATCATTATGTCTTTCATGAGTCAATGTCGATTTTCCAGAACCCGACAGTCCAAATACACCTACTATAAATTTTTTACCATTATCTAAATTATATCTTTTAAGTCCTCCATGACAGCATATATATCCGTTTCTATTTGCAATACTCCATGCCAATGTTAAAGTTCCCTTTTTATGTTCTCCAAAATACCTCATCCCAAGGATTGCAGCACAATTTTTCTGTGGCTCAAACAATGTAAGTCCTAAAGGATGTCTTTCATCTCTCCAATCAGGGTCTGAAAAAATGTATATATCACCTTCACCCTGTATAAGTTTAGAATGTTTATACATTTCAATATATTCTTCATTAAAATACTGAAAGTTTAAAAGCCAATTATATAATATATTTTCATGTCCCTTAGGAATTAGCAAATGAGCTCTTACCATAAAATCCCTATCAAGTCCTACTACAGCAGTAGCATGATACATTTTCTTATATCTTGTATTATATACTGCTTCTCTTAATAAAGCAGCATATTCATCTTTATTTGTATCTGTCTGTCTAATTATTTTTCTAGCAGCTGCATATCTTCCAGTTACTTCTCCATCATTAAACAAAAGTACTTTAGCATCTTTATCAAGTCCTATTTTTTCAGGCTTAAAAATTGACATATCAGTTATTATTGTACCTGGCGAATTGACAGCAAGATTATATGCTTCTTTAACAGTATTTATATATGCTACATTATTTCTATAAAATGCTGTCTCAATGGTCGTTCTAATTTGTGAAAAAATTGGATTTGTGCTCCCTATTTTCAAGCTATTAAAAGCACCTACAGTTGCCATTTAAAAATCCCCCCAACAAAATAATGAATTATTTATAACATACTTATTGACCTTTAGCAGCTATATTTTAACATATTTTTTTGTATTCAAAAAGTAATATTACATATTATTAATATATGTGTTATACTTTTATTGCAAAAAAATAAAAGCTAGGACAATTCTCCTAGCCAAATAAATATTTTTTAATTATAACCTTTTTTTATTTTTTTTAGAATAAATCTTTCTATTTTCCTAACAAGCTGTGTCCACCAAAATTCTTTGCTCTCAATAGGCACTACTAAAATAGTATAGAGTCCAACTCTATTCCCTCCAAGAATATCAGTAAAAATTTGATCACCTATTACAGCAGTATTTTCCTTATTTGCTTTCATATAATTCATAGCTTTATAAAATGTAGTTTTAAAAGGTTTTTTAGCTCTGTGAAATGCTGCTATTTCTATATTTTCAGTAAACTTGACAACTCTATCTTCAGTATTATTAGAAACTAAGCAAATATTAAATCCCTTTTTCTTAACTTCATCAAACCATTGTATAACACTTCTAGGTGCAGTTTTTTTGTCCCATGCTACTAAAGTATTATCTATATCTACTATTAAATTTTTTATTCCCCTTTTTTTCAATTCATCTAAATTTATATCAAATATTGAATCTACGTATAATTTAGGAATTAATAAATTTTTCATCTTGTGCCACCTCAATCCAGTAATTTAAATTTTTATTATTATTTCTTAGGTGAAATTGCTATCAATTTATTTATATGCTGACCTTTCTTAACAAATTTTTCTTCATACTCTGTCATAATATTCCCATCCACAAACTTACTATTATGCAAATCTCTTGTAACCATAACTATTTCCCAGCCCATCTCTTTAAATTCATCTAACGAAAAATCAAAAAGCATATCATTATCAGTTTTTAAGTGAATTTCTCCTTTTGGAACTAATATCTTTTTATATAATTCTAAAAATCTTCTATGAGTAAGTCTTCTCTTACTATGTCTTTCTTTTGGCCACGGGTCAGAAAAATTAAGATATATTCTCTCTATAAAACTTTCATTAAAAATATCTTCTATTTTTCTAATATCAGAATGAACAAAATAAAAATTTGATGGCACTTTTTCCGGCAGTTTATTTAATCCTTTTATTATTACTTTTGAATTTCTTTCAAAAGCTAGATAATTTATATCATGATATTTTTCTGCCATTTTTACAATAAATCCTCCACGCCCTGCTCCAAATTCTACGTGAATAGGATTGTCATTACCAAATATATCATTCCAGCTATATCTATATTGTTCGGGGTTTGTTATAACTTTATCATGCATTTCCATCTTTTCTTTTGCATTTTTTATATATCTTAACCTCAATACATGTCATCCTCTCAATATATTTTAATCTTCTATTAACTTTATCAAATTAAATTTTACATTCAAATATAACAAAAAATCCAATATTAAGTTTTGCAATCACATATCTATATTATACTTTTTATGCATTAAATCTTACAAATATTTTTTCCTATAACTAAAAAAAAAAGCGTTTTACTGCTTTTTATCTCTTTCTAAAAACCTTCACTTTTCAGCCATTTATCAGCTTCTTTAATATTTGTAAAAAATTTCAATTTAAATGGCATATTTTTTACACTCAATTTCATTTGAAGCTCTATTACTGATTTATAAATATCTGAATCATCTATTATTACTGCACAAGCAACATATCCATTCTTAGTCCACAAATTAGCATATTTTTTTATATCTTGAGTAATCATCGAAGTTTTATAAGCTTTTAAATCACAACATTTTGCCCACTGCTTTCCTTTAAATATGGGAATAATTTTTTTAATATATTCTCTATGTAATCTTTCTACATCCTCAGGTTTCCAATACCCTATACAAGTTTCATAAACTAAATTTCTTTTTGGATTTAATCTTATAATATATTTTCCTTTTATATCTTTTATTTCCATAACACATCACCTTTTATATACTGTAATGTTGTAATTTGTCGAAGAATGTCTGTTAATATTTTATTAATATTTTACAATAATTTTTAATAGCTTTCTATAAAACACCTAAGTAATTTATCTTAAATTTTTCTTAAATCATTTTTAATATTTCTTATAAAATAAAAAATAAATCTCCTACAGTAACTTGCTACCATAGGAGACTTGCCATTTTAAGATATAACTCTCTCTTTTTTATAATTTTTAGTATTATATTTGTTTTCTTCTATAAGTTTATTTACTATCTCTACTATACTTTCCATTGAATAAGTCTTAGACAATTTCTTTATATTCTTTTTCATTTCTCTTAATAAACTCGGATTTTCAATTAAATTGTCTATAACATCTGTTATTTCTTTTATTTTTTTCACTCTTATACCTGCTCCTGTATGAACTAGAAAATCTGCATTTTCTTCCTCCTGTCCAGGTATTACATATGGTATTACCATAGGAATATTCTTAGCTATTGACTCCGAAACTGTCAGTCCTCCTGGTTTAGAAATAATAATATCGGATATATCCATTAATTCTGGTATTTTATTAGTAAATCCATATACTATTATTTCTTTATCCTCATATTTATCCATATATTTTTGTTCTATTCTAATTCTTAAATCTACATCATTTCCACATACTGCAATTATCTTAATTCTATTTTTACTCTTAACTAGCCTCTTTAAAACTTTTTCCATCGCTTTAAGTCCTATACTACCACACATTAAAAGTATAGTAAAATCATCTTTTTTATTTTTCTTCTTATCTATTGATGAAACAAAAAATTCTTTTCTTATTGGAATACCATAATGGTATATTTTTTCTTTTGGTATTCCCCTTTCCATCATGCTAAGTTTTGTATAATAACTTCCTGTAATATATGCATCTACACTACTATGCACATATGTTTGATGAATTTTATAATCTGTAACTACTGATATAAATGGAATACAAATCTTCCCTTCTTCTTTTAATTCACCAATTACATTAACCAAAAAAGGATGTGTAGCAATAATCACTTCTGGATTATGTTTTTGTATGATTTGATATATTTTATTACGTAAAAACTTAGTAATTATACGAGTTATTTTAAAATTTACCTTTCTCCTATCACTCAACTTATATAATTCCCTATAAGTTTTAGGAAATTTTTTTACCAATATTCTATATCCATCTGATATAAAAGAATCCAATAATTTATTCGTCTCTTTTAAAGCATCTAACTTTACCACACTATATCCATTTGATTTTAATAATTCTTCTAATGAAGCAGCTGCCTGATTATGTCCTCCTCCTGTTGATGCTGTAAATATAAGTATCTTACGCACTATGCTTACCCCTCTCTAATGTATATTTATATATTTAAAACAGGGTTTCCTTTTTTTCTCATTTTTATTTCTAGCTAATATATATTATACACCTTTAATTATATAATTTGGTTAATATTTGATAAAAAAATTTTTATTAATCTTTTTAAGCAAAAAATGAAGAACTAACAGCACCTAAAATATCTGTTAGTTCTTTTCAAAATCTATATTAAAGAGGGATTTATCCAAATAAACTTAGTAAGGCAGTTGCAAGTATAAGCATAAAAGCTCCTCCTATACGAGATGAAATCTGAGCAAACGGCATTAAATTCATACGTTTTGATGCAGATAAAACAGCTACATCTCCTGTTCCTCCCATATTTGCCATACATAATCCAGCTGTAATTGCTGATTCAATTGGATAGAATCCAAGCAAGCTTCCAACAATACCAGAACCAAGTACTGCACCTATTACTGTAACTGTAACTAATAAAATATATTGTAAATTAAATGAGCCGATAACTGCATTTAAATCTGTATATGCTATACCTATACCAACTAATAGTGCTGGAGTCAAATTAACCATTATAAATCTAAACCATTGAAAAGCTCCTACTTCATATTTTCTTGGAACTATACCTATAGCTTTAACTACAGCAACAGATATTATCATTAAAGCATATGAATGTATAGGAATAAATTTAGCTAATATTTTGCCCCAAACAAAGAAAGTAGTTGATAATAAAAGTCCAATTCCTAAATTTCTATAATCTATTTTTTCTATCTTTTCTTCTTGTTTAACTTCTTCAACATTTCCTTTTAATAATTTCCCATTTCCAGTAAGATTTGTTTTAACTTTACCTATTTTATCTAATAAACCTGCAACAACTATAGATAATGCATTTCCAAGTGCAAGAGCTGGAATCATTACAGACAGCATTTCCTTTGGGTCTACTTTTAAAGCTTCTCCAAATATTTTTGATAACGGTACAGCACCAGCTCCCATACCTCCACCCATTATAGGTAATCCTATATAAAGTATTGCCTTTTTAGCACCAAATCCTATTAATCCACCAACTAATCCAACTAATCCTAATGCAGCTGCCACTCCAGCAATAATAGCTGGTAAATATCTTATAGCTGCTTTTATTAATAATTTTCTATCCATACCTAATATACTTCCAGTAATAAGTGCTGCTATATAAAAACTCAAAAATCCTTGTCCTTTCATAAAGTTTGTTACAATTTCACCAGTAGCTTTAGGTAATATACCATAGGTAATTAAAGCAGCTGAACCAAATATAACTACAATTGGTCCTCCACCTAAATAATCTTTTATTATAGGCGTGTGATTACCTATTTCATTAAATATAGCTCCTATTACCATCATAATTGGATATGCTCCAATCATTCCCTTAGGAAGCACACCCATATAAGTTGCCAATAAAACTACAAATGTAACAAGTGCAAATACTGGTATTGACATTCCCATAATTTTATATCCTTGATTTTCCAAGTTATTAATATCTTTTTTCCTCTGTACTGCACCAACCATTTTTCTTCCTCCTTTAAATGTTTTCGGCTTCTAAAATACAGCTTTCAAATTTTTTAACATACACCACTTTCTTTTGCTGCTCTTGCTACTGCCTTAGCTACTCTCTCTACTATTCTCTTATCAAATGGATTTGGTATAACATAGTCCTCATTAAGTTCTTCATCACTTATTATCCCTGCTATTGCATAAGCTGCTGCTACTTTCATTTCTTCATTTATTTGTCTAGCTCTAACATCTAACGCCCCTTTAAAAATTCCTGGAAAAGCTATGACATTATTTATCTGATTTGGAAAATCTGAACGCCCTGTACCAACTACTCTTGCTCCAGCCTTTTTAGCTAAATCAGGCATTATTTCCGGTACTGGATTAGCCATTGCAAACACTATTGCATCTTTGTTCATTGACTTTATCATATCTTCACTTACAATATTTGCAGCAGATACACCTATAAATACATCTGCTCCATTCATAGCATCTTTTAAAGTTCCTTTTCTCTTATTTTTATTTGTTATCTTAGAAAGCTCTTTTTTATGTCCTTTCAACTTATCATTTCCCTCATAAATTATACCTTCTCTGTCACATACAATGATGTCTCTTGCACCAAGATTTATAAGCATTTTTACAATAGCTGTACCTGCTGCACCTGGTCCATTAACTACTATAGTAATATCTTCCATATTTTTATTGGTTACTTTTAATGCATTTATAAGTCCTGCTGAAACAACTATTGCAGTACCATGCTGATCATCGTGAAATACTGGTATGTTTAATTCTCTTTTTAATCTTTTCTCTATTTCAAAACATCTAGGTGATGATATATCTTCTAAATTTATTCCTCCAAAAGTAGGTGCTAAATATTTTACTGTCTTTACTATTTCATCTACATCTTTAGTATCTAAACAAATAGGAAATGCATCTATACCTGCAAATTCTTTAAATAATATTGCCTTTCCCTCCATTACAGGCATCGCTGCTTCAGGTCCAATATCTCCTAAACCTAATACTGCTGTTCCATCAGAAACTACCGCAACTAAATTTCCTTTAGAAGTATATTTATAAACATTTTCTTTATTTTCATGAATTTTTCTACAAGGTTCTGCAACGCCAGGTGTATATGCTGTACTTAACTCATCTTTATTTGTAACTTTTACCTTAGATATAACTTCTATCTTACCCCTTTTTTCTTCATGCATCTTTAAACTTTTTTCTGAATAACTCATCTAATATCATCCTTTCTAATTTTTGACTATCTTATATGAAAATTTTAACCTATATTAAAAAAACAAAAACATTTAGAAATTATTCTAAATGTTTTTGTAAATAAAAATATTTATGACTTTTTTTTAACAATTTTTACAAATACATATTTATTCAGCCTATAAATTATTCTCCAATATATCTATATAAATGCGACGGACGACCTACAGACCCATATTCCACTTCAATCTCAACTTCACCAATACTTTCCATATATTCCAAATATCTTCTAATTGTAACTTTCGATAAAGCTATATCTTCAGCGATAATTTCACTTGTAAGATATTCATTTTGATGTTTTTTCATAAATTCACGAATTCTTTGAAGTGTTTTTTTATGTAATCCTTTTTTTAAACTATTGTTTTCACTCTTTTTACAGGCCTTAGTTATAACATCTATTTCTTCCTGTTTAACTGCCTTAGTACCATGTAAAACTTTACATCTCTCAACATAATTTTCTAATGCTTTTTTTAATCTCTCATATTCAAAAGGCTTAATCAAATAATCTACAGCACCTAATTTAAGTGCTGCATCAATATTTTGAGTTTCCCTTGAAGCTGTAACTAATATAACATCTATCATCATAAATTTTTTTCTGAGTTCCTTTAAAAAATTAATACCGTCAAGCCTCGGCATATATATATCTAATATAATCAAATCAATTTTATTTTTTTTGCAAAAATCCATAGCTTCTTCACCATCTGATACTATACCGACAACACTAAAACCATCAACACTCTCAACATATCTCTTATTTAATTCAGCTACCATTGGGTCATCTTCTACTATTAAAACTTTAATCATCTTAAACCGTTGACTTATATCTATAAAAACCTTATAGAAAGCAACGCATACCTATAAATCTTTATAGATTTATAGATCTTATCCGATACTTCTATTATGAGGCTATAAACCTGCATAACTCGAAGTCGCTTTCTACTTTTATGGGATTGCACAGCTTTAAATTAAGCCAACGGTTTTCACCTCCTACTTTGTATTTCTGCTGTGCTTTTTTACTGCCTAGTAAACATATATTCCTTGCTCCGTTTAAATCTGCATTGATTATTTTATTTATAACTTTATCTTTGAATAAACCTCGTTTAACTCGCTTCCCACCCAATGCATTAGTTAAATCAAGGTTATATTGTAAAAGCTCTTGTATTACTTTTATATCTTCTGTAAAACAACTTACTTTAGAAGTATAACTTTCATCTACATATTTTACTTTTATTCCATAGTCTTTTGCTTTGTATTCTATATACCTTATTAGCTTCCCAAATGGTATTTGTATGAAGTTTTGTTTGTTAGCTTTATTTAATTT